>JAGQRC010000016.1 GCA_020425835.1 Planctomycetota bacterium
GATCGAAGAGGTCTGCCCCATTCGGTTCGGGGTGCCGGGTCGTTGTTGGAGCGGATGGATGCTGCGAGGGCGGAGCCGGTCGGGGCGGAGTGTGGCGCGGCTCGATCTCCGTGGGTTGGCCTCCCCGATCGAACAACGCACGTCCTGGTGCACACCAGCCGCGCCGAACGACACCACAGAGCCGATCGCCCCGATGTTTCCATGGAGCATCGCCAAGACCGTCAAGCACAGTCTCAGAACTCAGTGGTTTCTTCCTGAGCACTGAGCCCGTCAACGACCCGCATCGAGGCCCGGGCATCTCCGCCAGACAAGCTGCCCCACTCGACTCGGACCCACACACCCGCCCTTCGAAGACCGGTGGCGAGTGGGTGACGTCTCTCGGCCATTCCACGGAGACCGAGCCGCGCCCCGCTTCGCCCCGAGCGGCTCCGCCCTCGCGCGACCAAACCCCTCCGCCGACCGGGCAAGCAACCCGCCGCCCAGCGGGCCGCATCACCACGCAACCCCGCCCGCCCGAAGGAGCCCCGCCGTCGTGGCTCTCGGCGCTGATCTCACTCCCGCGCCAAGCACCTACAACTCCACGTCGGCCGCCGCCTCGCTCCCGACGGTCACCTCCTTCGAACGATCGCCGACCGAGAGCCGGTAGGTCCCGGGCGAGATCCCGCGTACCGCGAAGCCTCCGTCATCGCCGCGCGGGATCTCTGCGATCTCCAAGTACATCGCGGGCACCACGCCCTCGAGGCGAAGGCCCTCGAAGGCAACGAGCACGATTCGAAGTCGATCGCCGGCAGAGGCATCGCACTGGACGTGGAGGGTGCGCGTGGGCCAGGTCAGGTCATGGCTCTCGTCGACACCGTCGACCCATGCGGTCGTCAGCAGCGCGGTCGGCGTGCTCGGGCTGTTGACGCGAATCAGGTAACGTCCCGGGGTCAAACCTCCGAACGAATACGCCCCGTCGGGATTGCTGAAGTCGACGGCGGTGTCGCTGATCGTTTCGTCGATGCGACCGATCGCGACCTGCGCAGCGGGCACCGCCTTGCTCTCGTAGCGGACGTGACCGAACAGCCGACCTGCAGCGTCCTCGATCGTGAGCTCGGCGCGTTCCGTTCCCGTGACGCGCACGAGATGAGCGCGAGCGTTCGCCGAGACCGCGTAGAGGCCGGGCGGGACATCGAGGAACTCGAAGTCGCCAGCGTCCGTCGTGTTCACCGACGCGAGCAGTTCCCCCTGGTCGCCTCCTTCGGGTCGGTACAGGCCGATCCACTTTCGCGCGACGTCGGAGCCCGCCGGGCGATAGGTGCCCGCGATCGTCGCGCCACGCGCGTAGGTGATGCGGCCGAGGTCGAGCGTCTGCCCGGAGTCGATCTCGAACGTCCGCGTCAGCGTGATGTGCGTCGAGCCGTCGATCCGCTCGTCGATCGGCTTCACCAGGAGACGGTTCTTGCCGACGGCGATCCCGGACAGGAAGAACGAACCGGTGCCGTCCGTCGTCGTCCCGTTCGGCTCACCCACGACCAGCCGATCCTGGAGGGAACGCACCTGAATGTTCGGTCGTGGGTTGCCGGTCTCGTCGACGATCATCCCCGTGATGGCCCCTCGCTCGGCCGGCGTGAGCGCGATCTCGAAGACCTCGCCATCGACGATCTCGACCTTCTTGTCGCCGAACGGAACATAGCCCTCGGCCTCGGCCGAGACCTCGACGAGCGAACCGTACAGGTTGGCGATGAACCGCCCGTCGTCGTCGGTGAGGAGGCTGACCCGCTCGAGCTTCGGCGAGCGGAGGAAACGCTTCTCGCCGCTGCGGACCTCGACGTTGGCATTGGCGATCGGCGAGCCCGTGTCATCGACGACGCGTCCCTCGAAATGTGGGTGGGGGTCGAGCACGACCTCGATCGCGCCGTCCATGCCGACGGTGAGGCGACGGTCGTCGAAGCCGGGAACGACGATGTTCAGGTCGACGGTGTCGATGTCTCCGAGCTCGATCGTGAACGTGTACTCGTCCGTGACGCGGAGCGGCCAGGTGCAGGTCCAATCATCGAGACCGATCGGGATCGACGCCTCGACTCGAGCAGAGCGCGGTGCGGCGAGCGGGGGATCCCCGTTCTCATCGACGATCGCGACCTCGAGGGTTCGCGCCGGCTCGAGAGCCACGATCATCGGTTCCGATGGAATCGGCATCTCGTCGCGACGACCGAAGGTCGGGTCCTTGATGCAGGATCGTGCGTAGCCCTCGGCTTCGACGATCGCGTAGTCGATCGGACCCTGCGCCGGTGAGATCCTGGCGCGCCCTTCGGCGTCGGTCTTCGTCGACTCGCGGAACACCGCACCGGACCGGATCTGCGGGAGGTTGGGCTGACTTCGACGCAGGATCATCTCCAGACCGCGCGGCTCGGTGGACCCGAGCGTCGTGTCGGGTTTGCGGAACGTGTAGAACGGCGACGGTCCGGACCAATACATCACCCACCCGATCGTCGCCCCAGCGATGGGGAGGTCGGTCTTCGCGTCGACGACTCGAATCTCGAGCGCGTCCGCCGACTCCGTCCGGGCGTCGTCGCCATCGTCGCTCGCGATCGACGGAGCGTCGATCTCGACCCACGAGTCCGGGCGTTCTGCATCGGGGCTCACCGAAGGGTTCCCGACCGGAGTGACGTGAAGGACACCCGCCTCATCCGCTTCGGCCACGAGCGCGATGGTCTCGCCGAGTGCGAGTGACGCTTCGGTCTCGACACCATCCGACGTCCAGTGCCAGGCGGCGACGCCGGCGGTCAGGGTCAGGAGCACGACAGCGACACCGCGCCGGTTCCGATTGCTCTTCGGTCGTGATTCCATGAATTCTGCCTCTCGATCGGTCAGGACCTCGACGGTGGCTCGGCCGCGTTCGGTGCGGAGGTAGCCACCCGGGAAGCCGACATCGAGGGCGGCGCGATCGGCGATCGCGACGACCCGTCCCTCGATCAGATCGAGTCGCGGAGAGTCGACGGTGTGGTCGTAGCGCGCCCGTGACGCCAGCTCGAAACGACCGTGATCCGCGATCACGATCGTTCGTTCCGCGTGGCGAGGCAGGACGAGCAGGACGAGGGCGAACACGAACAAGAGCAGAGCTGCGGCCACCGAGCGCCAGGGGAACGGACGGCGCGACGGTGACGAAGGCCGCCCCCGCAGTTCAGCACGCGCCGCCGCGAGGAGGCGCGACCCGAACTCCGAGTTCGGAGCGTCGATCGCTCGATCCAACCACTCCTCGGTGCGGCGCTCGTCCCTGGGGTGCTCTTCGGTTCGATGATGTTCGGGTGGCGACATCACGCGCTCCCTCCGCTCATCCCGCCCCGCTCGACCCGGCTCCGCTTCAACAGCGAGCCGAGGCGGGCGATGGCGGCACGGTAACGATTACGAACGGTATCCCGCGGCGCGTCGGTCATGGCGGCGATCGCCTCGTAGTCGAGCTCGCCGTAGATCCGCAGCCGAACGATCTCGGACTGCGTTTCCGGGAGCTCCTCCAAGAGGCGCGTCACCGCGGCCACGGACTCGGCTCGTTCGAGGTGCTCTTCGACACCCGGCGCGTTCGACGGCGGATCCTCCGCAGGGAGCGGAACGCCGCGCTCGACGAACGAGCGCCACCGATCGACGTGCCGGTTCTTCACCGACCTCAACAGATAGGGGCGCAGGGGACGCCGCTCGTCGAGTGTGTCGACGTTGCGCAACAGACCGAGGAACGCCTCCTGCGCGAGGTCCTCTGCGGTCGACCGATCTCCGCACACCGCGCAGGCGTACCGGTACACCGCCGCGCCGTGACTGCGGTAGATCGCGTCGAACGCATCGGCGTGCCCCGCACGCAGACGCCTCAGTTGGAACGCGTCACTCAATGCCTCGCCCCTTCTTCCCTTCTCCGGACTCGACACCATCACGGATCGGAGCGGAGAAGTGGCCATGCGGAGGGAGAGAACGCCGTAAGTCGTCCCGCACGGACGGACTGCGAGGGACCTCGACCCGATGAGGGTTGATGTCGGGAGGCCCGGCCGGAAGATCCTCCCGGCGTTCCATCCACGCCGAACCTCTTCGATCCCTCCCCAGCGGGGTCAGGGCCAGCGGAGCTTCCGCCGGCCCAGGAGGCAAAGGGGGGAGTACTCCCAGGGTGCGAGGCATCGCGCTGGTGCGCGGGTCTCGACGCAGTTACTGCGCGACGGCGTCGCCCGACGGGCTGGTTTGCTCGTCGAGAGAAGCGGGCACGCTGGCTGGGGGAGATCGAGGTCATCGTCCGCACTTCGCGCGTCGACCAGTCGATCCGCTGCGTCTGGCCGGACGGGACGAGCCCTTCGAAGTGTCAGGTGCAGTTGCAGCACGGCGGGCACGAGTCCAAGGAGGCGGCCGATGAGCGCCGCGCCTTCTGGACGGCGAAGTTGAAACGACTTGGGCCGCGTGCTGCGCGACGCTTGACCCGGACGGGTCCGTTCGAAAAGGGAACGAGCCGAGCCCCTCGCGGGACTCGGCTCGTTCTCGTCATCCTGAGGACGATCATCCTGAGGACGGTCATCCCGAAGTATCCCGGGGACGGGTCATCCGAGGATGGCTACTGTGAGCAGGCTGACCGCAGTGAGGAGAGTCTCACCAGCGGTCGCGCCGTCCCCCCCCGCCATCCCGACGATCCTCGCGGGGCTTGGCTTCGTTGACGCGCAACGAGCGACCGTCCAGCTCGGTCCCGTCCAAAGCATCGATCGCCGCCTGGGCCTCTGCCGCCGAGCTCATCTCGACGAAGCCGAAGCCCTTGCTCTGACCGGTGTCGCGGTCGGTGATGACGTTGGCACTCTGCACGGTGCCGTGCTCGCTGAAGCGTTGGGTGAGGTCGTCGGAGCTCGTGTTGTAGCTGAGATTGCCGACGTAGATTCTCGAAGTCATGGAACCCTCCAAGTGGGGTACGTGCGCTGGCCTGCGGGCGTGCTTTCCAGGCCGATGAAAGGGTCGAGTCCGACCAGGAAGGAGGGCGAAGGAGAGAAAAACGTCGATAGCCGCGCGAGGACCGAAGCGCTGCAGGGAGACCGCTCTTGACTCAGTCGACAAACCAACCGCCGGGGAGGGTACCCGGAGGGAGGGCCGCCCGCCATCTACAAATCGCGGGGCGGTGGTCCCGGGGGAGCCGCGCCGCTCGGCCGAGGTCGAGGCCGATTCCCCGGTCCAGGAGACCCTCCGAGTCCGCGGTCCGATCGGTACCGATCCATGGCCACGACTCACGTTCCGCAGATTCCTTCGTCGCTTCACCTCTTGGCGGAACCACAATGGCGACGGGGAGGCCGGCGATGGAAACCGAGGAACTTCTTTCTCGAGACGACGGGTTCCGGAGATTGGCGTTGGCACTGGCCGGGGATCCCGACGCGGCGGACGATCTCGCTCAGGAGACCTGGGTCGTGGCGACTCGGAACGCCGACCTGACCGACAGCGGCCGAAGGCCGGCAGCCGGATGGTTGGTCGGCGTCGCGAAATGGCTGCTCCACAATCGGCACCGTGCGGATCTGCGCCGGCTCGAGCGCGAACGCCGACAGGCCCGACCCGAGTCCACGACCTCGGACGTCGTACTTCTCGAGGAGCTCGAGCGGCGCGGCTGGGTGTTGCGAGCCCTGCGACGGGTGTCGCGCGAAGATCGGGACCTCCTCGTCGAGCACTATCACGACGAGATTGGAGTTGCCGAACTCGCCCGACGACGAAAGGTGCCGCGAACCACCATTCAATCAAGGCTCGAGCGAGCACGAGAGCGGCTTCGAGCGGAACTAAAGCGCGACTCCGATCCGGGGGACTATTGGCCAGCACTGCTCCTTCTCGGCCGTTCCCGTGGGGGCTCGCCGAATCTCGTAACGGCTGCGGGATTGGGGTTTGCGATGTCAGCGAAGTGGATCGGGTGGGGCATAATCGTCATCAGCATGCTCGGTCTCGGTTGGTGGTGGGGAGAACAAAGGGAGCCCTCGCATGAGGTGACGACGGCACCCGACAACCGCGTCGTCCGCCCGGAATCGCCTGACACTCAGGCCGACAGCGCCCCGCGCCCGGTCCTCGATCCCGACGTCTCTCTGGTATCGTCGCCGTCTTCACCCTCTCCACTCGCGATCGATCGACAACACGATGTCCACGGCGTGGTCCTGGACCCCGACGATCGACCCGTCCCCGGTGCCGAGGTCGGCGTCTGGCGTCATGACTACTTCGACGGCGTGTACCTGGTCGGCGCCCCTCGAGCTCGAATCCGCGGGGCAACGCAGACCGACACGCGAGGGGAGTTCAGGATTCCCATTCCGAGAGGGCTCCTTCACGAGTTGCGAGTCCACCACGACGACTACGCGGAAGTCCGGCGCCAGGTCACCGCGGGGCAACGCGTCGAGATCCGACTCGCTCCCGGCGCCTCGATCGCCGGCCAGGTTCTCGACGAGGAGGGGCAACCGGTCGCCCGCGCCCACGTGCAGACCATTCCAGACGGGGAAGCCCGAGCGGTCGAGACGACCGACGACGGATCGTTCCTGCTCGCCGGCGTCCCGGCGGGAGACAACACACTCCTCGTCCACCATCTGATGCTCGAAGACCACCAAGAGCAGGTCCACCTCGAGCCGGGCGAACGTCTCGACCGCGAGATCATCCTGGCGAAGGGCTGCGCTCTGTTCGGCATCGTCCGTGATCGAATCTCGGGTCTGCCGATCCCGAACGCGACCGTCGGCATCCGCGGTTACAACTCGGACGGATCGGTCGGCACTCGGGAAGACGGCAGCTTCGAGTGGCCAGGCTTCCAGCGACGCTACTGCTACGAGTTCCTCATCGCGGCGCCGGGGTACGCGACAGCCGTTCGTGCGGTGGTCTTCTCTCAGTCGCGCGAAGAGATCACGATCGAGCTCGATCAGGGCTTCTCCGTCCGCGGTCGATTGCTCGACCCCCACGGCACCCCGGTCGGCGACTCCCCGATCTTCGCCATCGGTGCCAAGATCGATGGCGGGTCGTCACTCGTGTTCGAGTCTTCCGGGAGGACGGCGTCCGACGGGCGCTTCCGTATCGATGGCCTGACGCGAGGCGTGGCCCAAGTCGCCTATGCTCACCGGGATGGTGACGCGACACTCTGTCATCCGATCCCCGAACCCGCGCCGGGCCACGCCGACACGGACATCGGAGATCTGTTCTTGGCCGCCGGTCGACGGATCGAGGGCGTCGTCGTGGATACTCGCGATCGTCCGGTCTCCGGTGTCCGGATCTCGCTGGACGTCACGGGAACCGGCGCTGCCGTCGATCTCGCGCGGTCCTCGATTCTCCAACGCAGAATGGAGATCGATGACCTCGGACGGTTCTCGTTCGCCGATCTGCCCGAAGGGCGGTACGTCATCCATGGAAGACACGGTGCCGAGAAGCTGCGCCAGGAGGTCGAAGTCGGCGGGGTCGCTCCTCCGGTCTCGGTCCGGTTCGAGGTCGAGTTCCAGGAAGCGCTCCGGGGTCGAGTTGTCGGACCCAGCGGAGAGCCGGTGTCCGGCGTCGTCGTGCACGAAGTGGGTGGGGCGAGGGCCGTGACGGATGGGCAGGGCCGCTTCGAGCTCGTCGGTGCCGGCGATGGTGCGCTCGACCTGCGTGGGCGCCTCCTCGATCCAACCGCGGGAGCGTCGACCTACGCGCGGACGCGCTGGCTCGACCCCACTCCGCTGGCGGACGGCTCCTACGACTTGGTCATGGCGCAATCGGACCCCGTTTCTCTCGTGGTCCTCGATCACGAACGGCGGCCCATGCCGTTGGCGCGGGTCGTCGCCGAGGTGGATTCCGGCGGAGCCGACACCTGGCGGGCGGACGACGACGGTCGGCTCGAGTTGCCGGTGGCCGAGTCGGGTCGGATCAGCTTCACGGTCGCGCCGTCCCAACCTCTCCGAGCCGAGCGTGGCATTCACTGGGTGTCCGTAGCCGAGCTGTGTCGGACCTTCGACGACGTTCCAGCAGGGACTCGTCTGGAAGTCATCCTTCCGAAGGCAGGCCTGATGGTAGGTCGGGTCGTCGATCGGAGCGGTCAGGGCGTCTCCGCTGCGGCTGTCTTCGTGCGGTACGCATCTGGTGTATCGCGGACCGTGACCCGAGACGACGGTCGGTTCGGCCTTCGAGTGATTCCCGAGCAGCCCGTCGACCTCGTGGTCATTCCGGACTACGACCATCGCACTCCGCTCGACGAGATCGATCCCGAGCGGCGGACCACGGTGTCCAATGTGATGCCGGATGCCCGGGAGATCGTTGTCACGATCCGATGATCTCGCACCCGTTCGTGAGGTGGTGCTTCACATCACGAAGCGAACCCGGCCGCCGCGAGGCGCGAGTCGCCCGGGGCAACTCGCGGTCTCACGGAGGACGGGTTCACGATGGGTCGCGGCTATTCGTGCGCGGACCGGAGTCTCACTCGCACGGGTAGCTCGCGCAGTTGAGGCTGTCGGAGGTCGGGTCGTTGCCGCACTCTTCGTACGGAGCGGGCGGGGTGAGGCCTCCGGAGAAGAGCGTGCTCAGCGCGTAGATCGCGTCGCCGATGTCCGCGGCACCGTCGTCGTTGGAGTCGCAGGCGTCGAGACAGTTCGGCGCGACGTCTCCAGCGAAGAGGAACGAGAGCGTGCGGATCGCGTCGGCGATGTCGAACGCGAGGTCGCCGTTGCAGTCGCCGCGCCGGAACGCCTGCTCCGGGGCGTCCGGCAGCAGGTGCGTGTTGGCGGCGTCGGCGCGCTCCTCCTCGTTGCGGTTCTCGGCGGCGCGAGCGAGGACGAACTTGACCTGAGCAGCCATGCCAGCGAACGGCGAGTCGGAGACCTCGCTCCAGCCGCCGGCGGCGTTGCGGGCGTGCTCGTGAACGATGCCACCCTTGACCCAGAAGATGTGCTCGCCGCCGCTGCAGTCGATGCCGGTGCCGCCGGCGAGGCTCGGGTCGGAGAAGCACTCGATCACGATCACGGTGGGGGAGGTCGTCGCACCGGTCGCCGGATCGACGGTTCCCGGGACGTAGCGCAGGCAACAGACGGTCTCGGAGGACGAGCCCTTGATCCAGAGGTCGCCGCTCTTCGGGTCGGTCGCCATGGACACGCTCCCTCCGAGTGGCAGCACGGTCGGGAGCGGCAGCTCCACCGCGGTCTCGAGATTCTCGTCGAGGACGATCAGGACCCCGAGCTCGGTCGAGACCGCGAACACTCGATCGTTCACGTCGTCGACGGCGATCGCATCGATCGTCGCGCCGATACAGTACGACCCGACCAGCGAGGTGGGATCGAGGTCGTACGCGTTCACGCAGTTGCCGTCGACCGTGTAGAGACGCTGCGAGCCGCCGAAGGCGAGCGCGCTCGGCGCCGAGGCCACGAGGGCGATCGTGCTCTCACCCGAGAGTCGGTCGAGGCAACGAACCTCGGGGAGGACCGCGCCGGACGCATCGCGCATGGTGTAGAAGACGCAGGTCTTCAGCGGGTGAATGGCGAAGTCCGCGAGGCTCGCCCCACCTTGGACCGGCTGCGACGCGAGGAACGGCAGCGGCTCGGGGCCGACGGGGTACGGGTTGACGAAGTCGAGCTGCAGCCCGTTGCCACCGATCCCGAAGAGCGGGGTGATCTTGTAGTACCCTTGGATGAACCCCTTCTTCGCGCCGCTGCCGTAGCCGAGGAGTCGCGCCATGGTGCGGTTGGAGTAGGCGATCGGATCGTCGGAGTTGCTGAACTGCCCCGAGATGTAGTCGACCGTCTTCGTCGTGTTGCTGAAGGTCGATTGCGTCTGAGCGTCGCCGCCGCTCCCCGGATCGCGGAAGCGCACCTGGCAGCCGTCGACGAAGTAGCCGTCGTTCTGGGTCGTGCCCGTGACCACCGTCTGGTGGCCGCCGGTTCGCACCCAGTGACCCGTGGTGACCTCGTCGTACCAACCGACGTTCATGATCACGAGTTGGCCCGACAGAGCGGCCGCTGCGATCTCGTAGAGATTGGGCCCGTAGGAGTTCTTCGCGTAGGTGCTATCGACCACGAAGGTGTCGGGACCGATGAAGGTGTCGATCCACTCCTGCGTTCCCGACCGACCCTTTCCGAGCGTGCCGTCCACCGGATGGGTCTCCATGAAGACGCCCATCTGTGCGATCGCCGCGGTGACCAGGTCGTACTGGTCCTGCGACTGCCAGGAGAGGGGAGCACCGGGGATCGCGCTCGGGTAGCCGTGGTTCGCGAGGTAGGCCATGACATCGATGGAGGCGGTGGGCACGCAGTACATGACACCGCTGTTGGGGAGGCCGGGCGGATCGGGGTAGAAGCTCATGCCGTCGAAGACCAGCGGACCCGCCGTGCGGACCTGGTCGAAGTCGGGCATGTACCCATTCTGTGGGCTGCCGAGCACGTAGTCGTCGAGCGCCCGGACGAGGGAGGTCAGAGAGAGCGCCAGCATCACAGTGAGAGCTGCGGTTCGGCGGAGGCGCCGAGTGGTGGTCGAGCCAGACATGGCAAAGGTCCTTTTCCGTGAGTGTCAGGGTTGGGCCGCTCGCACGAAGAGGGCGGCGACGCCCCGGGTTCACGGAGGGGGACGGTTTCGGTCTTCGGAATCCGAGATTCCGGGGCCGGGCCGACGGGTCGGGGCGAAAGCCCCGCCGCGCGCTGGCGGCCGAGCCGACGCCGGTTAGGATCGATCCCTCGGGGGGGCAAGCCACGCTGTGAAGGACGGGAGGCCGTGATGATCCATCGGCCCGACGCTCTGCTCCGAATCGCTCTCGGGTTCCTCGCGATCTCGGCGTTCTCCGGCGGGATTCTCCTGGCCCAACCCGGTCCCTATCTCGACGTCGGGTCGGCCCGGGGGCCATTCGACCAGCCGCTCACCGTGGGACTCGTCTTCTACAACGAGACCGGGGGGACTTTCGCCGATCTCTCGTTCGACCTCGTCCACGGTGACCAGGTCCAGGTCGACGGCTGGACCGAAGCGGCCGGGCTCATCGCGCTCGACCCGGATGTCGCTCTGGTCCAGCTGTCCGCCGAGAGCCTGACGGTGGAGATCGTGCCGTCGTTGGCCGGGACCTCTGGGATCCCGCCGGGAGTCCATCCGCTCTACGACGTGAGCTTCTCGGCGAGCGCGCCCGCGGCGATCACGCTCTCGATCGAGAACGGTATCCTGACCCTCGCGTCCGGTCCCGGGTTCGAGCTCGTCGGCGCCGGCGGCTCGCTCACCTTCCTCCCGTGGTTCGTGCGCGGAGACTGCAACGGCGACGGCGTCTTCGACCTGGGTGATCCGATCTTCCATCTCCAGCAGCTCTTCCAGACTGGCGAGGACTTCGACTGCCCCGAGTCCTGCGATGTCAATGACAGCGGCGCGCTGGACATCGCCGATGCGATCTTCGCGATCAGCGGCCTCTACGCCTTCGGTGCGCCCCCACCGGCACCCTATCCGGCATGTGGTCCGGATCCTTCCGGGGACTACGACTGCACGACCTTCGCGAGCTGTCCCTGAGAAGCCTCGCCTCCGACGGGATCGAGGGCTGCTCTCCGCGGAAACCCCGGAATCCCGGAATCCACTTCGTCCACCGTCCTCCGGGTGGCGTTGTGGGTTCTGTCGCCGGTGTTCTCGCGGCGGCGAACGGAGTCGGAATGGCCCTCACGCCGGACGAGCGACAGCGCCGCGAGCGATTCGTTCTCGAGTGGCAACAGCCGATCTACGCCTACGTGCGCCGGATGGTGCGCGGGGACGATGAGGCGCAGGACATCACTCAGGACACTTTCACTCGCGCGCTCCGGCACATCGATCGGATCCCCGCGGGCGAGATCCGGCCGTGGCTGTATCGCGTTGCCACCAACGCGGTCCACGACGCGGCGCGGGCTCGGCGTCGGCGGCACGAGCGCGAGAAGAGGTTCGCCTCCATGTCCCGCGAGATCAGCGCCGGAGAGGAACGTCTCGGTCCCGAGGAGACCGCCGAGGTCGAGGAGGCTCGCGAGGTCGTTCGGCACCATCTCGGTGAATTGCCGGCCGATCAACGCGCGCTGCTGCTCCTGCATTACTTCGGCGGGCTCTCGCACCACGACGTGAGCCGAGCTCTCGATCTCCCCCGCTCGACCGTCAGCTCACGCATCCGGTCTGCGCTCGACCGACTCGGCGGCGCGCTCGAGCGTGCGGGCCATGCGGCGTTGATCCCGGGGCTCCCGACCTTCCTCGCACCCGGGGCTCCGCCCGCGATCCCCGCCGAGTTGACGCAGTCGCTCCTCTCGCTGGCCGCCGGCACGGCGACCACATCCGCCACGCTCTCGATCGGAGGAATCGTCGTGACCCAGAAGATCCTGCTCGGTGTCGTCGCCCTCGCCGTCGGTTGTCTGATCGGCAGCTTCGCGCTTCCCTACCACTCCCGAACCGGCAAACCGGGAGAGAGTGCGCGCGCCGAGGACGGAGTGCCGCTCGCGTCGGTCCTCCGCGACCTGGAGGCGGCCAAGAGTCGGGTCGAGTCGCTCGAGGATCAGCTCGCGGCCGCCCAGGCGGATCGCCAGCGCGCATTGGACGAGCTGGCGCAACTGGAACAGAGCTCGGAAGAGTCGATGGCGGGACGCGCGGTTCCCGCTTCGTCGGCACTCCTCGGGGAGGGCGGTGCCGCGGGGATCGACTGGGGGCGGTTGGCGCGCATCACCCGGGAGAACCGCGACGTGTTGATCGCCCTGTCGGAGGCGATCGCCGACGACAGGGGACCGAGCGCCCTGAGCCCCGAACTCCAAGCGCGACACCGGGCATTGATCGCGGAGCTCGACAAGGTGGCGGCCATGGCGCGCGTCGACACGCCCTACCCGATGTTGGATCCCGAGATCCTCCCGAACATCGTCGACGTCTATCTCGGCGCGCTCCTCGACCTCGACGAGCGTCAGGGCGAGCGCGCACGGGAGCTGGCGCTGGACCTCCGTCGACAGTTCGAGGTCCCCGAAGACGCGACACCGCTGATGGCGCACCCCGTACGGATGGAACTCCTCCGCGAACTCGGCGAGGGCTTGGGCGACTACCTCACGCCGAACCAACGGGAGACCTGGCAGAAGCTCGAGCCGCTCTGGTCGAGTGTGGTCCAGGGGAGCTTCGGACGGGTCGAGGTCGGCCTTCGAACGGGGGACGGTCGCCATCAGGTCGACGATCATCTCCGAGATCACTATCGGTTGGACGACGAGCAGCGTCGCCAGGCGAGTCCGATCATCGAGCGCTACCTCGCCGACGCTCGCTCTCTCCTCGACGAGTACGGGCAGGTCGGAGACCGGCGACGAACGTTGACCGCGGAGGAGACCGAGGCGCTGGACCGTGCTCAGTACGATCTGCAGCGCGAGATGGAGCGAGGCGTGATGGCGCTCATGACCGAGCAACAGCGCGCCGATCTCTCGTCGCAGCGCCCGGTGCACTTCCGGTTCTCGGACTCGGGGAACATCACCGTCAACATGAGCGACAACTCCGGCTTCTGAGGCGCGGCGGAAGGGCCTCTCGACGGACCGACGCGACTCGAGCCGTGCGGCTCACTCCGCTCGGATGGTCTTCGTGACCTGGCCCTCTTCGTCGACGAACTCGACCGATGCCTCCCCCTGGTCGGTCACGATCATTCGAAGGCGGGGGCGTCCCCGTCCATCCCGCAACACGAGGCTGGAACGGGAGTCCTCGTCGCGGCCGAGGAAGACCCGCTCGGCGGTGAACAGCTCCGGCCGCGCTTCGAGCTCCCGGATTCGAGTCTGACGCATCGCCGGATCCTCGAGATCGGTGATCTCGCGGGTGAGAGCCTGCATCTCGACGATGGACCGCTGCGGCCGGTCCCAGACTCGGAGGCCCGACACTCGCGCTCGGTTCTCCCCCTCCTGGACCTCACGATGAACGAGGCCGATGGCTTGGTCCTGACGAAACTGATCGAAGAAGAACCCGCCCCCGCTCGCGCGGGTGTCGCCGTCGAAGATCAGACCACCACATTCATCGCCGCGCTCGTTGAAGAAGATCAGACCCGGCGGGCGATGTCGTCCGGGGTCGATCTCGATGTCGTCGACCTTGGCCGAAGCCTGACGGCTGGAGTTCGAGATGACCAATCGAACGGTCCCATCCGGATCCACGATGTTGATGCGCTGGACGGAGACCTCCGGAAACAGCGGGGGCGTGGAGATCGATCGTCGGTATCCCAGGACGAACGTCGCTGCGCCACCTGCGACCATCGCTCCAACAAGCCCGATGGCGGTCAGGATTCGGGACATGCTGTGGATCCCTTCAAGAGGTTCACGATGACGGAGAACGAGGAGAGTCCTCCACCGCGGGGGGGATCCTAGCGCGATCCAGGACATCCGGGCTTCGTGGCCGGATCTCCAGTCGATCGGATCGGCAAGTGCGCCCGCTCCACATTCCCATCCGAGGACCGAGGCCGTGAATCGTCGACCGATCGAGCGACGACCCCGCCGGGCAGCGCTGCAATCCATGGCCCCTCTCCTGGCCCAGGCCAGGTGGCAGAATCTCCCGGAGCACCAGAGATTCCTGGTTGATGATCGGCGGTCACGCCCGACCGATGGGTGGAGGAAACGCATGCACCCGGATCCCGGAGCCCTGCTCGAGGCCTACCGACGACGGCCCGATCGATCACGCCTTCACCGCCTCCTCGAGGGCATCGAGGGACGAGTGTTCTCGGTCTGCTTCGAGGTCTTGAGACATCGGCAGGACGCGGAGGACGCGACCCAGGATGCCTTGCTCGACATCTGTCGCGGCCTGGACTCGGTTCGGGAGATCGCGCGGTTCGGCGCGTGGGTCTACCGCGTTGCTTTCCACACGGCGCTGGACGGGAGGAGGAAGCGGGTGACTCGCGATCGGCACGAGCACGGAATCCGATCGTCCGCCGAGAAGCGTCAGGCCGAGTTCGAAGCGGACGGCTCCGATCCGGCAGTCGTCGTTCACCAGGCGCTGGCAGATCTCGACGACGAGACTCGAGAGCTTCTCGCGGAGCACTACTTCGCCGGTGTCTCGTTGGCGAGAATCGCTCGCCGCGAAGGCGTTTCCAACAATGCGATCTGGAAACGCATGGAATCCGGTCGTGAGAGGCTCCGCCGAGCGATCGAAGCGCGGGGATCGGCCGTGGGTCTGCCGGCGTTGGTCGGGTACCTCGAAGGGATCGACGTCCCGACACCACCCACTCTCGTCGATGTCGCCCTGCTCGACGCGGCCGCGCGGGTCACGACCCGCGGCATCCCGGCCACTGGAGGCACCCTGGTCGTGTTCACTTCGCTCGGGTTCCTCGGCGTCGCGATCATCACCATCGTGGGTATCGGTTACCTCGGCGTGGTCTACTTGGACTCCACCGAGCACGTGAAGCGTGACTCGGGAACACGGCGCGTGGACCTCGTCGCGTCTCGCGCCGATCGCGCCCGATCGTCGACGGGCCCGCATTCCGTTCCCGAACCGGGACCGAATGCGCCGAAGCTCGACCCGACTGCGGCCGGCGAGGCGTCTCCTTCGGTGAACGAGTTCGCTCGACTCGTGGGTCGCGTCCTCGGCGAAGGGGCCCATCCCGTGCCGGGTGTCGAAGTCGAGCTGACCCACGGCGATCAAGTCACTGCCCTGACGCGGACCGACGCCGACGGCCGTTTCGAGTTCGAGTTCGCGCGACGCACGGTGACCCGCTCCATCA
>JAGQRC010000168.1 GCA_020425835.1 Planctomycetota bacterium
GAGCGCGAGAGCCAGCCGTCGGACGAAGCCGAGATGGCCGAGGAGTTCTTCCACGCTGGGGCACGGGAAGCGATCGGGAGGCGGGATGCCGTTCACGTTCGAGACCTTTGTAGAGGACCGCGCTCGGAGGGCGAGCGCGACGGGCGATCGGGGATCACGGGCACGTGCTGGCGGCCCCACAGTCGAGCGGGTCCGTCGTGCCGTCCGCTCCACAGAGGGGATACGGAGCGGCAGGCGCGGGGCCCCCCGAGAAGAGGAAGCCGAGCGCGTAGACGGGATCGGCGACGTTCGCAACGCCGTCATCATTGACGTCACACGCATCGTCGCAGAGCGCGATCTCGCCGAGGAACTGAACCGACAGATCGTAGACGGGATCGGAGACATCGAAGGACCCATCGGCGTTGCAGTCGCCGCGGATCAGCTCGACGGTCGGAGGAACGATGATCGGACAGTCGATGCCGTGGAGCGCGAAACCCTGACAGATCGCGTCGAAGTTCGGAGTGCCGTCCATGAGGTCGGCGTTGTCGTCGTCGACGGTCAACACTTCGACCGCGGTGCCGGGATGCGCGGACTGCGCTCCACCCGCGGTCATCGCGCTCCAGTCGACGAACAGCTGCCGCGCCACCTCCAGACCGTCGGTCGCTCCGAGCGAGTCCTGCAGCGCCTCCTTGATGTCCCACCAGACTCCAGCCAGCACCAGCCCGCACTCGTGGGGGTCCGGCGCGGAACACGGGTACTGGACGTCGGGCGTGGAGATGTCGCGTCCCGGTACGCCGGGGCCGAACACGTCCTGGCCACTCACCGGGTCATCGAAGACCAACGCCGCGAGGGCATCCCCATAACCTTCGCCGAACGCCTGGTCATCGATCCCGAGGCCGAGATGCACGAAGTGACCGTACTCGTGGACGATGATCGTCGACATCGCGAGTCCCGCACAGAAGCCACCCCCCGGGATCGACCCAGAGAGCGTGCTGAAAACCAGCGACCCGAAGAAGGGATCGAACGCCGCCACGCACGGGAAGGGAATGCCGACCTCGCACGGAACGGGAACGTCGATCCCCGTGATGGTCGGATTGCGAACCGTGATGAACTCGTGCGCACGGTTGACGTGGATGAAGCAGTTCACGCCACCGACGAGATCGGCATCGGTCGCCGGCCCGAACTCGAGGTCGAGCATCCCGGGAGCGCTGGTGGCCCCGGTGACGGAGGTCGGCGCTCCCGTCACGGCGTCCCTGACGGCGACCCAAGGACCGTCGAGCGAAGCGCTGACCGTCGCGGTCGACAGCGGAGCGTCGATGACGTACGTCCCATCCGGGGCGGTCATTGTCGTCACGCCACCGGACTGGAGCGTCAGCTCTCCGAGGGGCTCGAGTTGCGCCGGGTTGTACGCGACATCCGGGAGGAGCCCCGGCGTGGCGGTGCCTCGGACCGTTCCGGTGACCTCGAAGCGTCGCAGCGCCGAGACATCCCGGAGCACTCGTCCATCGGTGCCGTCGATGACGATCTCGATGGACTCGTAGCGGTCCGTTCGTTCGTGCCCGAGCAGGCGCCACGCCCCGTGGAGCTCATCGCCCACTCGTACCCACACCGCCTCCGGATCCGACCACTGGTCGATCTCGCGATGCCGATGGGCGGCGGTGACCACCGCGTTCTCGCCGGTGCCTTCGGCGATGCGGACGTTCGTCGCCGGGTCGACGCCGCGTCCCGACCAGACCACGACTCGACGAGACTCGCGTTCGACGACGACGCGGACCGCGTGACCGAGCACTCGTCGTCCGTCCCGCTCGGCCTGGTACTCGAGGATCTGGAGCGCGCCGTCGCGCGCTCCGCGCACGGCACGAAGCGCGAGATCGAAAGAAGGATGCGGAAGGAGCGCGGACGGATGTTCGACGAGCCCCGGCGACGCACCGCCGCGGCCGACCCCGGACCAGTCCCAGACGCCCCCTTCGCCGTCCCGCCAACTCGAGTTCCCCGCGTCACTGGCGGGGCACGCCAACGCGATCACGAGCACTGCACCGAGCCACGCCTGCCTGGGTCTTTCCATCACGACGTCTCCTGATCGGGATCGGAGTCGAAGGGAACTCCTCTACCCCCCATTGCCGCTCGCGCGCGGTCGGACTCGACCGAATCGAGTTCTTTCGGAAACTCGACTCGTGGTCCGGCTCGCGGCTACGATCTGCGCGCCCCGGTCGGATGTGCGGCCCGTACCCGAAATGGAAGGCGCCATGATCATCGATACCGACCCCACCGCGCTGCGGGACGATCTCGACGATGGTCGGACCACGGTGCTGATCCTGGCCGCCGACTCCGCGGTGGCGCTGACCGAGACACCATCCTACGCGATCCACGAGCTCCTCGCTTCCCGCACGGACCTGGAGCCGTGGCGTCGCTTCTTCTTGATCCCCGATCTCGCCGTCCTCACTCCCCAGGAGAGCTGGGATTGGTTCGAGAACGAGACGGCACAGTACATCGTGCTCGGAGGCGGTGTCCCCAAGAGGGCCGGCCCCTGGGGATCCGTCGACGATCTGCTCCGACGGGACGGCTCTCCGTCGATCCTCCGGATCCGACGAGCCTTCGCTCGAGGTGATCAGCTGTGATGCCCGCGGAGCGATGGATCACGACGAAGTCGGGTCCGCACAGGTCTCCGGGTGCGTCGACACGATCGGTTCTCCGGCCTGGAGGTCCTGCGATGAGTCTTCGACCCCGCGTCCCCCCCACCGCTGGAAGCCGGAACGTCGCTGCGACTCCGCTGACGCGCACCCTCGCGGTCGTCGCACTCGTGGCGTTCACCGGTTGCGTCGCCCCGACGTATTCGCCGGTGAAGTGCGAGCTCGATCGCGCGATGGTCTTCGTCGAGCAGTCCGGAGATCAGTGGGTCGCGCACAGCGATCGATCCGAGGTCGATCCTCGCACCCTCCTCGAGAGCGATCGTCCCGCCACCTGTCGCCCGAATCCCGGCCAGGTCGACGTCGACAGCACGATCCATCTCGCGGTACGTCGAGATCGGCTCCGGCCATCGCTCGGCGAGCCGCTTCCCGGCGGCGAGCGCGCCGCGCTCGCTCCTCCCCCGAGCACCGCCGCGCTCGATCGCGAGCTCGATGCGGTCGCTCGGCGACGCGGCCGACTGAACGAGCTCCTCGAGGCCGTGGAGTCGTTGGTCACCGCACGGGAGGAAGCGCTGCGCGCGTGGACTCGGAGCGACGCGGAGTTCGAGGCGCTCCGCCGTGCCTTCGGCGAAGAAGAGGCGACGCTCATCGACCGACTCGAGGAGATCGACGCGGCGCGGTTCGACGAGATCGATGCGATGGCGGAGACGGACGAGTCCTCGGTCCACGATGGGATCCGTCGTTGGCTGCAGGACGAGACTCGGGCGCTCGAGGAGTCCTCACGATCGCTCGAGCGGGAGATCGGGACGCGACGCGTGACGCTGCGGGTCGAAGCGTGGCTCGAGGGAACGCCGGTGCACGTGCCGGACTACGACACGCTCGACGAAGGTCGCGTGCGCCCGTTCGACCGGTGGGGACTCGACCTCGATCCGGACGAGCGCGCTCGACTCGAGGCGGAGCTCCGTGCCGTGGTCGACGTCGCACGGCGCGCGAACCAGGTCCTCCGTGGAGAGAAGCAACTCGTCGAGGCGTTGGCGGAGACACTCTCGCGGCGATGGCGCGCGCTCGCGGATGAAGCTCGGGAGTGGCGCGAGAAACTCGATCCCGACACCCTGAAGCGCCGGCGCGATGACCTCCGGACCGCGTCGCGACGCTGGCTCGAGGAGGTCCGACAGGAATCGGGAACGCTCACCGATGAAGGTCGCGCCGCGCTCGATCGGTTCCCGGACGAGTTCGTCGCTTGGCTCCGCCGAGAGCAGGGTTCCATCGCCACGCTGCTCACCACGATCAGCGAGATCGACGCGCTCTGCGCGCGGTGGGCGGAGCCACGCTTCGCGGATCTCCCCGCGCTGATCGCCGACTCGTTCGAGCTCGCGGCCGCGATCGAGCAGTTCGACTGGACCGCTTTCGTGACCGATGCTCGGGCGAGCGCGCGCGCCTTCATCGCCGAGGAGTCGCGAGAGTGGGAAGCGCACCTCCGCGCCGCGATCGATCGCGTCCTCTCGGCGCCCGCTGGCGCTGCGTTCCTCGAGGAGATCGAGGCGGCGCAAGCGGACCTTCGCGGGCTCCACGACTTCGCGACACGAGTCGTCGACGAAATCCGATCGGTGAGCCGACAACTCGAGGGAGAGCGCCGACCGCTCGTCTCCGTCCCCGAGTCGCTCGAAATCCCCATCGGCGAGGTTCGCGACACGGAGATCGACATCCGTCGCACGGACCGGGAAGAAGGCGATCTGCTCTCGGTCCGATCCACATTGACCCGCGACGGCACGCCGATCTCGCAGTCCACCGCGCAGTTCGAGGTCCGCCGGTTCGGCGCGTACGCGAAGCTCTCCCCCGCGGTCGTGCTCGCACGTCCCGATCGGCTGCGCGGTTCGGACGACGACTTCCGCTTCGCCCCGACCCTGTCGTGGCTCCACCATTACGCACCTCGGAACCACCGGAACCTGCTGCGACTCCTGCAGCCGGCGATCGGCGTTCACGCGGCCTTCCTCAATTTCGATTCGGAGGATGGAGATCCGGTGCAGATCGGCGTCGGTGGCACTGTCTCGCTCTGGAACGGACGGATCCAAGCGGGAGTCGGCATCAACCTGATGGCAAACTCTCCGGAGGATGGTCAGGTCTACTACTTCGTCGGGACCGACCTCATCGGGCTCCTCCAACAGGTCGGCATCGTCGAGTGAGCGTCGAGTGAGCGTCGTTCACCGGAAACCGAAGACGACCACTTCCCCCTCGGCGACGAACGAAGGGGCCAGACGCTCCTCGAAGAGGCGACGCTGCGCCGTCTCGCCTTCGGTTGTCGTGAAGTCGACGCGCGAAAACGGCCAGTCGTCGGTCAACCAGGACCTCAGCGCCGTCAAGAGCTCGCCCTCGAGTCCCTCGGCATCCGGCACGAGCCAATAGTCCAGGGTGATCCCTTCCGGCGTCAACACCCCTTCCGTGACCGTCGCCCGCTCGATCAGCCGCGACGCGGGACGGAGGTAGACGCAACCGAGACACCGCCCGTCCGCTCGATCGAGGACGGTGAAGGTGAAGGCGATCCCGTCCCGGTGCTCGCGCTCGTGTCGATCGAGATCGGCGAAGTTCTCATCGAGCTCGAAGCCGACGGACGGCCAACGCCCCGCGGTCCGCGTTCGCAGCCGCTCCGCCGAGGCCATGACCGCGGCGTGGTCGAGGGCGTTGTGGGTCGTGGAGAGTGGCTCGAGCCGCACATGCTCGGTCTCGAGTACCCGAGGCGGTTCGAACGACTCTTCGATGAGCGATCGGCTCACGGGTGGCGCCTTCGATTCTCGTCGAGCATCCGGATGAACAACGCGCCCTGCTCGATCGCATCGTCGAGCGCGACGTGCGAGTGGACTCGCGGACCGAACCAGTGCTTGGGCATGAACCGCTTCGTGGCTCGGCCGAACGTCCCCCCGAGGACCGCCATCGCATAGCTCTTGATGTCGATCCCGGAGTGGCCGAACGGACTGCGGCCGGCGAAGCGGTGAAGGTACCAGTGCACGAACCCGAAGTCGAACGCCAACGGATAGGCGACGAACACGGGTCGTCCCGGCAACGACTCGAGCCACGCCGCGTACCGGGGCAACGCCTCGCCCGGATCGCGAAGGTCGACACGACAGGCGGCCCACGCCTCCGGCTGCGACCGCCACCAGCGCAGAGTGTCCGGGTGTCCGTCGGCCCCGGGCAGGGTCTCGAGATTCACCGCGAAGGTGCCGACCTCGGTCCCATCATCTCGCAAAGCGACGGAACCGAAGCTCAGCATCGAGTGCGGACCGGGGATCGGGCCATCCGCTTCGACGTCGGTCGAGACATAGATCTCGCGCCGTCCCGTCACGGGCCATCTTCCACGACCGTGATCCTCCGATCGGCCGCGACGCCGAGGAGCTCCTGGACGTGCCCCGAGGGCCACTGGATCGTGAGGTCGACCGACGTCGCAGCGCCGAGCCCGAAGTGCGCCTCGAGCGGGGGACCCGCGTAGAAGCTCCCACCGACCACGATCTCCCGAAGGAGCGTCGGGCCGCCCGGGAGGGTCGCGAGGACGCGGGCCCCGACGCCATTGCGATTGCTCGCGCGACCCGAGAGCGAAACGCGGAGCCAGTGTCGCGTCCCGCTGGTCTCGTTCTCGTAGAAGGTTGCCCGCGCCCAGGCGTCGAGGATCAGGAGATCGATGTCCCCATCGTCGTCGGCGTCGAACGGGATCAACGCATGCGAGTTGCCGGCGTGGTCCGCGCCGACCCTGGCAGCCATCTCCGAGAAGACCCCTGGGCCCTCGTTGAGGAAGAACTGAGCCGGACCCTGCCAACCCGGCTGGATCCAACCGTTGACGGTGACCAGATCGAGGTCGGTGTCGAGGTCGGCATCGAAGAACCACGCGCCCCATCCCCACGCCGAGTCGGCGACGCCGGCCGTGTCCGCGACGTTCGTGAACCCGGCCGCGCCATCGTTCTGGTAGAGCCAGTTGCAACAGCCGGCCGGAGAGGTCGTGTCGGTGATGTTGGTGGTGAGGAGATCGAGATCGCCATCCTGATCGTAGTCGCCGATCGCGATCCCCATGTCGTTCTGGACGCTCGTCACGATCGGTGCGTGCTGGAAGGTCCCGTCGGCCTGGTTGATGAACAGGTAGTCCTCGGCGAAGTCGACCGCACCGAACAGGTCCGACCAGCCATCGCCGTCCAGGTCGGCGAAGATCGGCGTCCAGTGCGGGACGAGGGTCTCGAGGATCCGGAGTCCGGCGGCATCGGTGACCTCGGTGAAGATGAAGTCGTCGTCGTTGCGGTAGAGATAGTTCGAGTTGTCCAGCCAGCCGGTCACGTAGAGATCGAGGTCTCCGTCGTGGTCGTAGTCTGCCGCAGTCGCCCCGCCGATGATCGGGATGACCGCATCGAGCCCGGTGGCGGTCCGCCGCAGAAAGCTGCCGTTCCCGAGATTCTCGTAGACCTCGAGAGAGCCGCCGACCATCGGCGGAACGGCGTCGTTGAAGACGACCAGATCGTCGAAGCCGTCGTCGTCGAGGTCGAGGAACAGCGCCATGTGCCCCCAACCGAGATCGCCGACTCCCGCGGACGTCGTGACGTCCGTGAACACACCGCCGTCGTTCCGGAACAGCCGATTCGGTCGACCGAGATGCGTGACCAGATAGACATCCAGATCCCCATCG
>JAGQRC010000169.1 GCA_020425835.1 Planctomycetota bacterium
AGTGTCCTCACCCTCGTACCGGTAGAGGTTGTCGCCGCGCGGCGTGAACTGTCGGTGGTCGAGCGTCCCGAGCACTTGGATCCGCGTCCGAGGCACATCGTCCATGCGCACCGTCCCGTCGCCCTCGACCGAGAAGCGCTGGACGGCCGGCGGGAGAACGATCGGCTTCCCCTCCTGGTCGAGGAGCTTGCCGCGACCATCCGCGGTGACGATCGTGCCGTCGGCAGAACGGGCGAAGTTGCCCGCTCGCGTGTAGAGCACTTCGCCGTCGCTCTCGATCGGGAACCAACCGTCCCCTTCGATCGCGAGGTCGAACTGCGACCCGGTCTGGTGGATCGGGCCGGTTTCGTTCGTGTACGTCACCTCGTGGACGAAGAGGCCTCCGCCTTGATCGTTGAGGACATCGTCCCACGATGGGTTGAGGACCGGTGGCTCCCAGACTTCGGCGAGACGCTGCTGGAAGACAGCGAAGCCGCGACGGAAACCGGGGGTGTCCGCGTTCGCGATGTTGTTCGCGATCACGTCCATCCGGGTCTGTGCGGCGATCGCGCCGGCTGCGTTCAGGTAGATGCTGTTCTGCACCGGGACTCCTTCCCGGCGGCAGCAGGGCAGCGCGCGTTCCCGAACCGAGGACGGCCCGCGTGTTTTCACGGAAGAGGGGTCGAATGAACGAGCTAGGAAGGAGGGGGCGCGTCCGGACCCACGGACACCGGTCGGGGGAACGGGCAGGGTCCGCCGCTCGACGCGAAGGCTGCCGATGCGCAGCGCGAGTCGCTCGAGAGGGATCGAAGCACGGTCGGCATCGCGGTGAGAGCGGGTCGGATCGGGTCAGCTCTTCTCGGCCGGGAGGAGTGGCTCCCAGACGTTCATCGGGAGTCGTCGACCGAGGTCCGACTCGAGCATCTTCTCGATCCCCTCGTCCCCGGCGTACGGGGACTTGGAGATCGCGTCGAGGTAGATCCGATCCATCGCGTCGGTCCAGGCACGGTGGGTCACTCGCCACTTCCCGTCCTGGAAGACGAAACCGAGCTCCAACCCGGGAGCCTCGGCGTCTCCGACCTTGAAGGTCGCCCTCGCGCTCGCTGCGTCGAGGACGAATCGATCCGGGATCAGTTCGACGGCGATCGTACCATTGGAGATCATCTTCGAGAGCAGATCGCTCCCGGTCATCGCATCGAGCTCGAGCGGAGGGTAGAGCGATCGCGTCAACAGGACTCGCACCTTGTCGACGGTCGGGAGCGCTCGCACGGTCGCGGTCTCCCCGTGGAGCGCGAGGTCACGGATGCGATCGAAGTACTCGACGGTCGAGGTATCCATCAACTCGACGACGCGACCCCCGTCGCGCGCCTTGGATGCCGCGGTGATCGATGCCAACGTCTCGCGGAGCAACTCCTCGGAGGGACGAACGATCTCGTCCGGCTGGAGGAGGAAGTAGGCCGCGACCGCCCCGCCCACCAGGACGAGAATCGCGATCAGCGCCGGGAGCGGTGATGACTTCTTCGTGTGGAACGCGGAACGTGCCTCCCGGCTCGTCGACGCGCTCGTCCGCGCCCGCCCGGAACGCGGCGATCGGGGCCGAGCACGCGACGAGGACCCGTCCGCGAGCGCCTCCTCCGATGGCTCGTCCTCCGCCGTGGCACCGACGACGGCGACTTCGGAGGGGTCGACCTCGGTCGTCTCTTCATCCGCTGTCGCCGACTCCTCCTCGAGCTCCGGGACCGGGAAGTCCGCTCCCTCGGCTTCGAACTTCGCGATCAGACGATTGGCCTGGTCCGGCTTCAGCAACTTCTGCTCGATCAGCAGGTCCCAGAGCTCGACGTCGGCGGAGCCGACTCGACGGAGACGCAACAGGCGATCGAACCGGACCGCCGTCTTCTCGTCGATCGCCCCCGACGCGACGAGCCAACCGAACAGACGACGATCCTCCGTCGGCAGGGGCGGCCCCTGGAGGTCGACGGTCGTCTCGCCGCTCTTCTTCTGGACGGCGGGCGCCCGCTCCTCCGCGAGATCTCGCTCCATGCGAGGGATCAGCTGATTGGCCTGCGCCGGAGTCACCAGTCCGCGCTCGATCAGGACGTCGAGGACCTCGAGTTCGGGCTCATCGCGACGTTGGAGTTCGACGGCGATCGACTCCGCGAGCCAGCGGTCGAAGATGCCATGGGTGACGAACCAGTCCAACACGCGACGCCGCGCTGGATCGATCGTCCCGATCGCTCGGGCGAAGGAAGCCTCGGGCTCGATCGCCGCTTGTCGGAGCTTCTGCTCGATCTCCGACAACACGCGGTTCGCCCGTTGGACCGTGAGGATGCGTCTCTCGATCAAGAGGTCGGTGACCTGGGTGTCCGGACTGCTCTCGCGTCGTCGATCGCGTTCTCGGATCAACTCCTCGACGCCCGCGCCCGAAATGACCTTGGTCTCGAGCATGCGGTCGAGAACGGCACGCTCCAGATTGGTGATGGACCCCATCGGCTCTGCCCCTCCGTCACGGAATCAGCGTATCGGATCGGAGGCCGGAGGAGTACCGAGAAACGCGCCCTCCATCGACGTCTGAACCGGGAGCCTCGACACCGACGAAGACCCCCCTTCGAAAGCAGAACAGAGGAGCCGAGGCTCCTCTGCTTTGCTGGCGTCCGACATGGAATCCGGCTTCCGGTCGTGGTTCGCGAGACTACTCGCCCACTGACGGAGTGCGCCGAAGTTGGAGACGTCGAGCACCACCTTCCGTCGCCGGCTCGGCTCAGCCGATCCGGCTCGATCCACGAAGGGGTCGCGGGGGGAAGGAACTCAGTGCTTCGCCGGCTGCGAGGAAGCGTCGTCCGTCATCTTGCCGGCCTTGTCGATGCCGTCCTTCATGGCGTCCGCGGCCTTGTCGACCCCGTCCTTCATGTCGGCCTTGATGTCACTCTTGTCCTTCATGTCGTCCTTCTTCTCGCAGCCAGGCAGCACGGCGACGCCGACACCGACGAGCGCGATCATGAGCATGAGTCTCTTGAGCATGGTCCAGGTCCTTTCGTGGATGGAAGAGGTATCTCCGATGGCGCGGAACCTATCAGACCCCCCACGCCGAATCCAGCGCCTTCTCCCCGCCGGCGGGCTTCCCGGAGACGACGATTCCTTCGACGATCCGGTGGGATCCCGGCTATAGTGCGCGACTCCACGGGCGAGTGGCGGAACTGGCAGACGCGCAGGATTTAGGTTCCTGTCTCGCGAGAGGTGGGGGTTCGAGTCCCCCCTCGCCCACGGTCGCCCCACGCGACGCCTCCGTCATCCCACCCCGGTTCCCGTCCCACGCCGGTTCCCGTCCCACGCCGGTTCAACGCGACTCGATGATCTCTGACAAGGTCCGCATCGCGATGTCGCGCTCCTCGTCCGATGTCGTCACGTCCGGCGCGAAGCGAATCGTCCCGACGTCCGCGGTCCCGTAGAACTCGTGCGCCGCGGGTGCACAGTGGAGTCCGGCACGGGCACGGATTCCGGCGCGAGATTCCAGCTCCGCGGCGACCTCGCTCGGCGTCGCACCGTCGACGCGGAACGAGATCACCGGCGTCCGCTCGCCCTCTTCGGAGTCGGCCACCACTTCGACCCCCGCGATCCGACGCAACCGCTCGACCCAGGCGCGCCGCATTCCCTGAGACTCTCGCCACCGCTCGACGCGATCGATGCCCTCGGTCGCCTTCAACGCTGCACCGAGCCCCGCGATCCCGGGAAGGTTCGGCGTTCCCGACTCGTAGCGCGGCGGTCCATCCTCGGGCGCCTCCCGATCGGCCGATCGAACCCCCGTCCCTCCGACCCAGAGCGGCTCCGGACGGAAACGCGTCGCGAAGTACGCGACCCCGACTCCGGGCGGACCACCGAGGAACTTGTGCCCCGCTGCCGTGTACGCGCAGAGTGCGGGAATCTCGTCCAATCGGAGCGGCACGAGCCCCGCCGCCTGCGCCCCATCCACGACGAACGGAAGGCGACGCTCCGCGCACCACGTGCCGATCTCCTCGATGGGTTGCACGACACCCGAGACGTTCGACGCATGCTGGACGATCACGGCGACCCAGTTCTCGCTGTCGATCCCCTCGAGCGCGTCGAGATCGATCCGGCCGTCCGCAAGCGCCGGCAACACGACGGTGCGCGCCGACCCGAATCGACGCCACACGGGACGGGTCACCGCATTGTGCTCCAGCGGTCCGATCGCCACGCGTCCGCTCGGCGACGACCGAGCGAACGACTCGATCACCGTGTTGAGCGCGGTCGTCGCCGATGGGAAGAGCAGCATGCGCTCCGGATCCGGCGCGCCGAGCAGTCCTGCGAGCCGCTCGCGACAGTCCGAGACGATCGTCGACGCCGCACTGGCCCCGCGATGCCCGCCGCGCCCGACGTTGCCCGCGACCGCCAGCGCTCCGACCATCGCATCGGATACCGCGGGATGTCGTGGGAACGCGGTCGCGGCATGGTCGAGGTAGATCACCTTCATCGTCGCACTCCAGATCGCTTGGGAGGCCGGTGATGATGCGGGATGCCGTGCGCGACGCAACCGGAAGGGTTCGCCGCCGATGGCCACTGAGGGCGACGCCGCTCGGAGCGGCTTCGCACGTCATCAAACGGCTCCGCCAACGGCGCAGGATCGCGCGAGTCACGCCCCGAACTTGTCCAATCGCCCGGCGTGCGCCAGGGCGAGGGTCATCAGCGCCTGGGCGGGGAAGGTGCCGAGGTCGCCGCGGAGGACAGCGCGCTCGTCGAACGTCATGTCGGGAATCGGAAGGGTGCGGTTCGAGTGGATCAAGGTCGGGACGGCGTGCCACGAATGCTCGAGGTGGACCGTCGGCGTCGAGTGATCGCCGGTGACGATCGACACGTCGGCGCCGAGCCCTCGCAGCTCGGGGATCGCGCGATCGATCTCCTCCAGCGCCGCGACCTTGGCGTCGAAGTCGCCGGAGTGCCCCGCCTGATCGGGCTGCTTGGTGTGGATGAAGAAGAAGTCGAAGTCCTCCCAGCGCTCGCGAGCGACCCCGATCTGGTCGGAGAGCGATCGACCGGGCGGCTGAACCTCCATGCCGACCAGTCGCGCGACGCCCCCGTACATCGGGTAGATCGCGATCGCCGCGGCGCGCAGACCGTATCGCTCTCCGAACGTCTCGAGGTCGGGGCGTGATGAGAAGCCCCGGAGGAGCACGCCGTTGGCGGACTCGTGATCGGCGAGGGCATCTCTCACGGCCTCGAGGAACTGCGTCGCGAGGCCCGCGGTGCGTCGCGACGCCTCATCACGACCGACGAAGGGCAGCGATGCCTTGCCCTCGACCTGCGGATCATTGTCGTTGACCGCGTGGCCCAACCCCTCACCCTTCAACACGAGCGTGAAGCGATGCTGTTTCCCGGGGAGCAGGAGGAACGAGGCGTCGCTCCCGAGCGAGACCTGTTCGGTCAGCTGCTGGCAGAGGCGCCGGTTCTCCTCATCGGTGGGACGTCCGGCGCGACGATCGGTCACGATTCCCCGCGCGTCCATCGAGCAGAAGTTCCCCCGCGCCGCGACCTCGTCGGTGGCCAAGGGGTGGTTGGAGCCGAGCGCTTCGAGCACTCCTCGCCCGAAGTCGATCGTCATCGGATCGTAGCCGAACAGCGCGAGGTGCCCCGGGCCCGAGCCCGGCGTCAGACCAGGCGGGAGCAGCGACACTCGACCGACGGATGACTCTCGGGCCCAGCCATCGAGATTCGGCAGCGACGCCGCCTCGAGTTCGGTGCTCCCCTTCTCGGGATCGGGAAGCCCTCCGAGACCATCGATGACCAGCAGGACGATCTTGCCCCCGCTGGGGCGAATCAGCGCTTTGGGCGGTGCGAACATGGGACCCCCGCTCGCGGATGAGAAAGGTGAATGGATGTGGAGCACCGGACCGCTCTCGGGTCGACTCGGAATCGGCGGTGACCGGGCCACCGCCCCGACCGCAGTAGTCGAATCGAGGCGCCCGCGCAAGGCCTGAGCGTGAACGGGAAGCGGGCGATCGGGGTCGATGTTCGAGGCGACTTACGTCACGATCCCGCCCATCATGCGCATCGCCATCACGCACACGCGGTTCTCCTACACCGGCGGAATCGAGAAGTACATCTACTCGCTCGTCGAGCGTCTGCTCGCCGCCGACCACGAGGTCCACTACCTCGCGGCGCGCTGGGAGCCGCTCGACCACCCTCGGCTCCACTTCCACGCGGTCCCGTGGATCCGCTTCCCGCACAGCCTGCGGGTCTCGAGCTTCGACCGCGGTGTGCGGCGCATCCTCGCGCGGGAACGGTTCGACCTCGTCCACGGCTTCACGAAGACCTCCGTGCAGGATGTCTATACCGACGGATCGGGGACGTGGAGCGAGTACCTCGCGGCGACGCGGCCCGACGAGCCCCGGTGGAAGGACTGGCTCTATCGTCACTCCCCTCACCAGAGGGCGATCCTCCACATGGAGCAGGCCCGTTTCCGACGCGGCGCCATCCTGAAGATCATCCCGATGGCGGAGTTCGTCCGAGAGCAGATCCTCCGTGAGTACGCGGTCGAGCCGGGGCGCGTCGAGACACTCTACAACGGCGTCGAGATCGAGCGATTCCATCCGCGGCTCCGCGCGACCGAAGGGGCCCGGTTCCGCCGCGATCACGGGATCCCCGCCGAGGCGCGAGTCCTGCTCTTCGTGGGCAACGACTTTCGCCGGAAGGGGCTCGAGACCGCGTTGCGGTCGTTGCGTTCCGTGGCCGAGCGGGTCCCGACCGTGCGACTGGCCGTCGCGGGGCACGACAACCATCCCGAGCGCTACCGCGCTCTGGCGGAAACCCTGGGCGTCGGGTCACGAGTCGATTGGCTCGGCTCCGTGCGGGAGGTTCCCCACGCCTTCGCCGCCTCCGACATCTTCGTCTTCCCCACCCGATACGACGTGTTCGGCAACGTCGGACTGGAGGCGCTGTCCACCGGAGTGCCCGCGGTGCTCTCGGCGCGAGCCGGGGTGGCCGAGCTGCTCCTGCCTCGGAACGCTCGTGGACACGAGCGCGCCGGTTGGCGACTGGAGGACCCCTCCGACGCCGACGAGCTGACGCGCGCGACGTTGACCCTTCTGACCGATGACTCCGAGGGTCGCGCCCACCACGCTCGCGCGCTCGCCGAGCACTACTCCTGGGACCGTCACTTCGAGCGCCTGCTCGAAATCTACCGAGAAGTGATCGCGGAGAAGCGGGGACGGG
>JAGQRC010000170.1 GCA_020425835.1 Planctomycetota bacterium
TACGGCATTGCAGCGAGTGCCCGGAATCCGGAAGCGATTCACCGCCTCCGCGAGATGAAGGACCGCCCTCACGACAAGCCATTCTCGTTGCACGTGGCCGACGTCGAGGACGTCGCCATGGTCGTCGACACCATCTCGCCACTCGCTCAGTCGCTCATCGACCTCTACTGGCCGGGTCCCTTGACCATCATCTTTCCGGGAAGTGCCGGAAGTGGGATCGGCGTTCGCCTCCCGAAGCATGACGTGGCTCGTGAGCTGATCCGGCTCAGCGGCGGCCCCGTGGTCGCGCCGAGCGCCAACTTGTCGGGAGCACCGCCGGCCGAGACGGGCGACGAAGTCCTCGCGGTCTTCGACGGCAAGATCGACATGCTCATCGACTCGGGTCGTGCCGCCATCCGCCAGGCTTCCACCGTGATCCGTCTCGCCGGCGAGGATGACTTCGAGATCCTGCGCGAAGGGATCATCACCGAAGCGATGATCTCACGGGCGCTCCGCGGGAAGCAGATCGTCTTCGTGTGCACGGGCAACTCGTGTCGGAGCCCGATGGCCGAAGCGTTGTGCAAGCTCGCGCTGGCCGAACGCCTGGGCGTCAGCGTCGCCGAGCTCCCCGATCGCGGATACCGCATCACGTCCGCAGGAGTCCAGGCGTTCAGCGGAGGAAAGGCGAGCCGCCACGCGGTCGACCTGATGGCCGAGCGCGGGGTCGATCTGACCGAACATCGTACGCGGTCTCTGACCCGCACCATGGCGCAGAACGCCGATCTGCTCATCGCGCTGAGCCCGAGCCACCGTTGGCAGATCGTGCAATGGGACCCACAACTCGAGGATCGGGTGGAAGTGATCTCCGACCCGGGCATCAGCGATCCAATCGGCGGCGATCTCGACGTCTATCGCGAGTGTGCGCTCGAGATGGAGCGGGCGATCATCGACCGATGGGTCGATCGCATTCTCCAGTGTTGAACCCTGGGAGGCAGCGATGAAGGTCTTGATCGCCAGCGACCATGCGGGTCTCGAGGGCAAACGCCGAGCGGTCGCCATCGCCGACGAGCTCGGATTCGAGGTCGAGGACCTCGGTCCATCCGACGAGTCCTCCGTCGACTACCCCGATTTCGCCCATCGGGTCGCGGCCGCTGTCGAACGAGGCGAAGCGCGCTTCGGCGTGCTGGTTTGCGGCACCGGGCTCGGCATGTCCATGGCGGCGAATCGACACCCGGGTGTGCGGGCCGCGGTCATCACTGATGAGCTGACGGCCGAGATGGCCCGGGCCCACAACGACGCGAACATCGCCTGCTTCGGCGAACGTGTTCTCGGCGCGGACCGAATCGGCGAGCTGCTGCGGACCTTTCTGACCCGGCAATTCGATGATGGGCGTCACCTTCGGCGGGTCGAGAAGATCGAGTGCCCTCGAGGTCTCCAGGGCTCGTGATCTCGGTCGGCTGAACGTGGTGCCGGCGCCCGAGTGAGGGCGCCCCCTTCGAGTGAACATCGCCTCCGAAACGGACGAGGGCCACCGCGACGCCGGACCAACAGGTCCCGGCCGCGGCGGCCCTCGCTCGTTTGCGGACGGGAGGTCGCTCTACTCGGTCGCGTCGTCGGTCTTCACTGCGTCGGCCTGCGGCCGGGCCCGCGCACGAAGCTCGTCGGCGTAGGCCTTCGCCAGCTCCTGTCGCTTCGCGGCCAGCAACTGCTTCTCGATCTGGTCCCGGCGAGAGGCGTAGTCCTTGGAGGTCGGATCCTGGCGATCCACGTAGCGAACGAGGTAGGCCTCGGTCTTCGTCGGCGCGGTCACCGGAGCGGACAGTGTCCCTTTCTCGGTGATCTGGAATCCCTGGTAGAGGATGCTGCTCGCCCCGGGAATCATTTGTCCCTGGTCGTCCTTCAGCTGCGCCGCCTGGCGGCGGCTGACCGGTCCGACGTGCAGCACGTCGTAGTCGTTGGCCTCGGCCTTGGACTCGAGCGTCGCGGTCCCCGCCTCGATCTCGGACTTCCACTCCTCGAGCATCTGGACGGCCAGAGCGACCTTCTTGTCCTTGCGGGCGTCGTTGAGCAGCTCGATGCCGACATCCTCGAACTTCGCGTCCTCCGCGGGGAGTTTGGACTTCACGGCGTAGACGAACACACCGTCCGGCACCACGACCGGTGCGTCACACAGTTGCCCTTCCTCGAGTTGTCCGAATCGGGCGAGAAGAGACTGGAACTCGGGGTCGTTCCGCACACGCTCGTCGGCGAGGGACTCCTTGAAACGCTCGATCGGGCCGACATCGAAGATCTCGACGGGCTCGGAGGCGGGGACGGTGCTCCAGTCGAAGGTGGAGAGGTCCATGCTCTCCTTCTGGACCTTCGCCGCCGCCAAGTACTCCTCCATTTGCTTCTTGAGCTTCTCCTCGCGGACGTCGCGCGTCAGCTCCTCGCGGCGCTCATCGATGGTGAAGTAGGTGTGCGGCTCCTGATCGGGGTTCGCGGAGCGCGTCTTGATGTAGAGCGCGTCCTTGTCTTCGTCCCAACGCTTCTTGAGCTCCTCCTCGGTCACCGGAACGCTGTCGTAGGAGCGTTTCGCGACCTCGAGAACGACGCGGTCCCGGACCCGGTAACGGACCTTGTATTTCTCGAACGCAGCTCGCTTGTCATCCTCCGTCAGGAGCTCCGCGGCTGCCTGGGCAAAACTCTCGGTCGAGACCCGAACGATGTCGAAGGTCCGCTCCTCGTTCTCCTCGCAGAACTTCTTCCAGATCTCGCTCTCGGAAACGACCGCCGCCTGCACGGGAATGGACTGGAGCTTCTGAACCGTCAGGAAGTCGCGAATCTGTCGCTCGAACACCTTGGGGGATGAGTTGCAGAACTTCGGGTCGGTCAGCGCGGCGACGTAGGCGGAGTTCGTGACCTGCACGCTCTCGATCGCGTTGTCGATGATCTGCCTCGACTCGGGCTTCGACGGATCGATCACCGTGCCGCTCTTCATGAGCTGATGGTGCGCGATGAGCCCCTTGGCAATGTCACGAATCGTGTCCGCAACCTCCTCGTCGCTGGCTCGAATGCCGAGTCGCTCCGCCTCCTTCAGCCACATCAGGAAGTCGAACGTGTCCTCGACGCGGACCCGCAGGTACTGCTCGGCAGCAGGGCGCAGGGCGAGCTCTCCGAATTGGCTCGCCATCTGGATGCGGTGGAGCTCGAAGAGCTGTCGTTGCGCCTGACCGAGTTCGCTCTTCGTCACCGGTTCGTCGTAGATCCGCGTGACGACCGGGTCATCGGTTCCGATCACGGCGGTGATGAGTCCGGTGAAGGCGAAGGTCGGGGCGATGATCGCGAGCATCACCACCATGATGACCTTCTCGTTGCGCTTGAAGAAGTCTGCCGCTGACATGGCGTTCCGAATCTCGTCGGAGGGTCTTCAGGTCGAACCCGGCGGCCCTCGGCCGCGACCGGGAAAACTCGGGATTCTAGGGAGGGCGCCCTCGATCTTCAACTGAACGCTGAGGCCGGAGAGGCCCCGAAGCCCGTTGAAAGACTCATTCCGGCCGAGAGCCCGAGCTCCTACGCCCAGCACGCCCGGCGAAACTCGACGTATCCACCAGGCGGTCAGCGAGCCAGCGGACCCGAGCGCCGGTCGATCGCCTCGTTCGCCAGCTCATCACAGCGTTCGTTCTCCGGGTGACCCGCGTGACCCCGGACCCACTCCCAACTCACGCTGCGGCGCTGCGCCTCGAGATGGAGGGCCTGCCAGAGTTCCTTGTTCAACACCGGCTTCTTGTCGGCCTTGCGCCAGTCCCGTCGGATCCAGCCGTGAATCCAGCTGGTGATCCCGTCGACCACGTATCGCGAGTCGGTCACCAGCCGCACTTCGGCTCCGGCGGGGATCGCCCTCAGCGCCTCGATCGCCGCGGTCAGCTCCATCTGGTTGTTCGTCGTCTGCGCCGAGTAGCCGGATAGCTCTCGCTCCCCCGCGTCGTCACGAATCACGACGCCCCATCCACCCTCGCCCGGATTGCCACGGCACGCGCCGTCACTGAACGCTTCGATCACCGTCGTCGTCCCCCCTTCGAGCTCGCTCGTCCAGAACCCCTCCGGGCTCCTCCACCCCCCTTCGCCTGCCTCGGCGTCTTCCTGGCCGATCGACTCGTCGGAGCGTCGGAAGGGCCCTCCTCGGCTGGAAGCCAGCGCAGGTCGACCTGGCGGCTGACGGGATCGGCCCTCAGTAGCTCGACCCGCACCCGATCACCCAGCCGGAACCGAGCCCCGGTTCGGCGACCGTGGAGCGAGCGACGTCGCTCGTCGTACTCGAAGTAGTCCTCACCCAGGTTGCGAACGTGCACCATTCCCTCGGCGAGACTCCCCTCGAGCCGCACGAAGAACCCGAACTCCAAGACCGCCGAGATGATCCCGTCGAATCGCTCTCCGATCCGTCGCCTCAACCAGGAGATGACTCGCAGCTTCGACATCTCACGCTCGGCGTCCTCCGCTGCGCGCTCCCGCTCGGAGCAGTGGGCGGCGACCTCCTCGAGCGCGTCGGACTGCTCGCGCCACGCCTTCGGCATCTTCACGCCGAACAGTGCTGCGTCCAGGGCCCGGTGCACTTGGAGGTCGGGATAGCGGCGGATCGGCGACGTGAAGTGACAGTAGTCCTCTTTCGCCAGAGCGAAGTGCAGGGCTCGCTCGGGCGAGTACGACGCCTGGGTCAGAGTCCTCAGAAGCGCGAAGTTGATGATCGGGGCGGACGGCTGACCGTGGAGGGAGTCGACCAAGCGCTGGAAGTCGTCCGGACCGCGCAGTCGAGCCGACGGAACCACGGTCTGGCAGAATCGGATGAACTCCTCGATGTCCTCCTCGGAGGGAGCGGGGTGCACACGACGGAGGATCGCGATTCCGCGCTCGGTTGCCACACGCGCCACGGCCTGATTCGCGGCGAGCATGCACTCCTCGATCAGCTGGTGGGACTCATCACTCTTCTCGACCACGACGTCGATGACCTCGCCATCGCCATCGAGCTGAACGTGCTGGGCATCGAGCTCGAGAGCGAGAGCGCCATCCCGCAGTCGACTCGACCGCAGGACTCCGCGAAGTTCCTCGAGGGTACGGACCTGTTCGACGATCTCGGGCGTCTCCCCCCCCTTCTCGTTCGCGATGATCGCCTGTGCGGCGGCGTAGGTGAGCCGACGTCGGCTACGAATCACGCTGCGTTCGATCTCGACGCCGTCGATCTCACCCTCGGGTGTCACATTCATCCAAACGCCGCGCGCGAGCCGGTCCTCGTCCGGGCGCAATGAACAGAGGTCGTTGGACAGGCGCTCCGGGAGCATCGGGAAGACGCGCCCCGGAAGGTAGACCGAGGTGGCACGACGGTAGGCTTCCCGGTCGATGGCGGACCCGGAGGCGACGTATGCGGCCACGTCGGCGATGAAGACGCCGAGTCGATAGCCCGAGCGGGTCCGCGTCACGGTGACCGCGTCGTCGAAATCGCGGGCGTCATCGGGGTCGATCGTCAGGAGGCAGAGGTCCCTGCGGTCCACACGGCCCCGACGCAGCGACGGAGTGAGATCGCCGGGCAACGCGCTCGCCTCGCGCTCGACCTCGGCAGGGAAGTCGTCCGGCAGCCCATACTCCGCGCAGATGATCCGCAGATCGTCCTCGTAGGTCTGCTCGTCGCCGAGGACGACGATCACCTCTCCCGACGGCAGACCCTCGACCGGAGGTTCGTCGATCAGCCTCACCAACACTCGATCCCCGTCCCGCGCGTTCTGGCTCGCATCGGCCGAGACGCTGATCTCGCGCGTGCTGTCGTGCTCGAGGGGCTCCACCACTCCGGCGTCGCCGGTGCGGTAGTAGTGCCCGACCACCAATCGAGCGCTGCGCTGGAGCACTTGGAGCACTCGGCCCTCGCGCAGTCGAGGGGCGCCTCCCCGAAGTCGACCCTTCCCCTTGGGCTTCAGCGCTCGAACCAGGACGAGGTCGTGGTCGTGCGCGTCCTTCAGGTCGTCTCGGTCGACGAAGACGTCGCCGCGCCCATCGTCGCGGACGGGCTGAACGAACCCGAACCCCTTCCGGTTGATGGACAGGCGCCCGACGATCCACCCCTCCCGCCCCGGCGCGAACCAGCCGCGCCCGTCGACATGGATGGCGATCCCGTCCAGTTCGAGTCGAGCGAGCAGCTCGAGGAGGGTCTCGTGCTCGGCGGACGAAAGGCCGAGCATCTCGCGAAGCTCGGCGGCGGTGACGGCGCGGTAGTCTTCTCCCTCGAAGTAGGCCGCGACTCGATCTCTCAGTGTGTCGCTAATGTGTCACCTTTCCGGTGTCACGCGTTCGGGCCCAGGAGCGAAGATCTCGCACCTGGGCCCGGACGAGTTTTCTGCGGTCGGCTCGGAGGCTGCCGTCGCCGATCAGAGGTTCTGAATGATGCTGACCAGTGGCATGAACAACGCGATCACGATGAATCCGACCGCGACCCCCATTCCGACGATCATGACCGGCTCCAGGAGGCTCGACAGCGAGTCGACCAGCACGTCGACGTCGAGGTCGTAGTTGTCCGAGATCTTGTTGAGCATCTTGTCGAGCTCACCGGTCTCCTCGCCGATGTCGATCATGTTGACCAGCAGCGGATCGAAGACACCCGACGCTGCCAGCGGCTCAGCGATGGTCTCTCCCTCGCGAATGGAGCCGTGGACGTCGGAGATCGCGTTGGCGATGACTCGGTTCCCGACTGCCTCCTTGACGATCGTCAGCGCCTCGAGGATCGGGACGCCGGAGGCGATCAGCGTGCCCAGGGTGCGGCAGAAGCGCGAGATGGTCGACTTCTTGATGATCTGCCCGAAGACCGGCGCCTTGAGCTTGAACCGGTCGTAGACCATTCCGCCGGACTCGCTGTTGACGAAGACCTTGAAGAGCATGTATCCGCCGAAGACGAACACCGGGAGCGACCACCAGTAGGCCTTCAGGAAGTTCGAGGTGTCCAGCAACATCTGGGTCATGATCGGCAGCTTCTGACCGAGATCGTTGAACATGCTTTGGAAGCTCGGAACGACGTAGGTCATGATCCCGCCGAGGATCGCCGTGGCGACGGTGACCACCGCCAGCGGATAGACCATCGCGCCGCGCACCTTCTTCTTCAGCCGCAGTGACTTCTCCATGAAGTCCGAGAGACGGTTGAGGATGACATCGAGCACCCCTCCCGCCTCTCCGGCGCGGACCATTGCCACATACAG
>JAGQRC010000171.1 GCA_020425835.1 Planctomycetota bacterium
CACTCCCGGTGCTCGCCCATCCCGCGGCCCGTTCGGTCCTGGTCGTCGGCCTCGGCGGGGGCATCGCGCTCGCGGGTATCCCGTCGTCGGTCGAGACGATCGATGTGATCGAGTTGGAGCCGAAGGTCGTGGAGGCGAACGCGGCGATCTCGGACCGCCGGGCCTTCGATCCGCTGCGCGATCCGCGCGTTCGCATGATCATCAACGACGGTCGCAACGCGCTGTCGATGACCCGTCGCAAGTACGACGTCATCATTTCGCAGCCCTCGCATCCCTGGAGTGCCGGCGCCTCGCACCTCTACACCCGTGAGTTCATGGAACAGGCACGAGCCCATCTCGCGGAGGGAGGGATCTTCGTCCAAGCGTACGTGGACATGAGCGTGGTCGGCATCGTGGGCGCCACCCTGTCGTCCGTCTTCTCGCAGACCCGGCTCTATCGCCTGGGGTCGTTGATCTACATCGCCGCCGACCGGCCGCTCGAGCTGGAAGCCGCCATCGCCGCGACGGGCGAACCCCTGGCGTCCGATCCGGAGCACTACGGTTGGCTCGGCATCAACTCGGTCGAGGACGTGCTCGCATGCCTGACCCTCGACCACGAAGGGGTCGTGGAGTTCAGCGCCGGGATCGCGGAGAACACCGACGATCGCAATGTACTCGCCACGAGCGCGCCGTACCGCGCGACTCGCGACGCACGAGTGATGGCGGAGCTCGAGGCGCGCCTGCGGGGGCTCGACCCACTTCTCCGGCGGTTGCCCGAACTCCCCGCCGACATCGCTTGGGACCAGGTCGTCGCTCGGATCGTTGCCATGGGGTTCCCGGAGAGAGCCGCGGAGGTCGCGAGTCGGATTCCCGATCCGCTGACCCGACGGCTGGCCGAGGCGCGTCGCTGCGGTTGGCTGGGTCAGGGGAACGCGGCCAAGGATCAGTTGGACGAGATCCTCCGGCAGGAACCCGAGAACGACGCCGCGTGGACGATGCGCGCGATCACCGAGCCCGCCGGCACCCCTCCACGGCCCAACCCGGAGAGTCTCTCCGCCGGCTCGAAGGCGGTGTTGCTCGGCATCCAAGCCGTCGGTCGAAAGGACTGGTCGGCCCTCGCCGATCTCGATGCGGATCTCGCCCGCGTGCCCCCCAACCACGTCGCCTTTCCCAGCTCACTCGAGCTTCGTGTCCGTTGGCGCGTCGCCCGCTCCGGAGGGCGCGACCAGGTCGCAGCCCAAGAGGCACTGCGTCTGGTCGATCGCCTGGTGGCCCTGCTGCCCGGCAGCTTTCCCTACCATCTGCGCATCGACGTCGGCTTCGCGACGCGTCGCCCGGATGTGGTGGTGGAGACGGTCTCCGCGCTCGCGTCGCTGCTCCGGGACCGAGGCGCCCAGCTCGACGAGACGAAACGCAAGTCGATCGTCGAGCTCTCGAACCGGGCACTCGATCAAGTGGCCAAGGATGGTGGATCGACCCCCGCGCGCCTCGCCGAGGTTCGCGCGCGGGTTCTGCGCTACTCCTCGACGGCCGACGCTTCTCCCGTGTCGCGGTGACCGGTCGAGGCGTTCCGCTCAGTAGCTGAAGTCGTCGAGTTTCACCTTGCCGCGGTAGATCCAGTAGATCGCCACCGTGTACGCGACGACGAACGGCATCCCGATCAGCGCGATGGTCAACATGATCTTCAGCGTCGTCGGAGAGCTCGACGCGTTGTGGATCGTCAGGGAGTGCTCCGCGTCGTGGGCCATCACCAAATGGGGGAACAGCGCGATCCCGAACAGCGTCACCAGTCCGGCGATCGTCGCGCACGACGATGCGAAGGCCTGTCCGGGGGAGCCTCGGTGGAGACATCGCGCGATGTTCCCGACCGCGGCGAGGAGGAGCAGGGGGATCGCCACGAGCCAAGGCTGCGTCTCGAAGTTGGTGAGCGCTGCCGGAACGAGGTGAACGGTGATCGCGGTCGTGGTCGCGAAGAACGCGAAGAACGCGAGGAAGAAGCGCCAGCTCCACCGGTGGAGACGATCCCGCAGCTCGCCCTCGGTCTTCAGACCGAGGAACAGCGAACCGTGCAGCGCGAAGAGCGAGACGGCCAGAGCCCCGACGAGCAGCGCATAGGGACGGAGGAGACCCAGGAGACCTCCGCGGTAGTCCGCATGGGCATCGATGTCGAGACCGATCATCGAGTCGCCGACCGCGACCCCGAACAGGAACGTCGCGCCGGTGCAGCTCAGGAAGAAGAGGCGGTCCCAAGTCGCTCGCCACCGCGGGCCGGGACGCTTGCTCCGGAACTCCAGGCTCACCGCACGGAGGATCAGACAGAAGAGGAGCAGCATGAACGGAAGGTAGAACGCGGAGAACACCGTGGCATACGCCTCGGGGAAGGCGGCGAAGAGCGCGCCGCCGAAAGTGACCAGCCAGACCTCGTTGCCGTCCCACAGCGGACCGATCGCATTCATCGCGACCCGACGCTCGCGGTCCCCTCGACAGAGCGGGTGAAGGATGCCGACGCCGAGGTCGAAGCCGTCGAGGATCGCGTAGCCGGTGAGCAACACGCCGAGAAGGACGAACCAGGTCGTCGCGAGATCGAGACTCATGACCCCCTCCGTTCCGTCGGGCTCGTGACGACGTCGCGATGTCCCAGCGCATCCCGGAGGTCCCCGGCATCGTCGTCGACATCCCCCACGGGATCGGGGCCGTGTTGGATCTTCTCGTTCAGCACGAAGACCCACACCGCTCCGAGCAGGCCGTAGATCAGAGCGAACAGGGCGATCGACGTCACCACCTCGGCGGCTCCGACGCTGGGGGAGAGACCGTCGCGAGTCCGAAGGCCGGGGACATCGTGCACAACCGTGCCGTCCGCGAGCGTCGCCGACGTCTCGTACTGCAGGTAACCATCGGCGTCGAGGAGGAACGTGCCCGTGTCATCCTTGACGATGGTCGGGTGGACGATCCACGGCTGCCGACCGACCTCGGTCGCGACCCATCCCGCCTGATTGGCCGCCACCGCGGGCAGCACAGCAAAGACGAAGAGCCAGAGGATCCAGCGGGTCTCGAACAGCCGGCCTCGCCACCAGAGAAAGCAGGCGGCCAACGTCAGCGCGATGAAGAACGTGCCGGTTCCGACCATCACGCGCCACGCGATGAACGGCAGCAGCGTCGGCGGACGATCCTCGGGGCGGACTCGATCGAGCCCGATGACCTCCTTGCCCGAGAAGTCATCGTGGACGAGGAAGGAGAGCAACCCCGGGATCTGGATCGCGCTCTCGAGCTCAGCCGTCTCATCGTTCGGGATGCCGAACAGCGACAGATCGCCGCGCTCGGTCCGGTAGTGACCCTCGAACGCGGCGAGCTTCGCGGGCTGCGTGGCGTAGACGCTCTGCGCCTGCCGGTGTCCGCTCAGCGCGATGGCGACGGATGACACAGTGGCCAGCACGAGCGCTCCGCGGAACGATCGCCGCGCGAACTGTAGGTGTCGGCCGCGGAGGAGATACCAGGCGGAGATCGAGAGCACGAAGAACGTCCCCATGATGAAGCATCCGAGCAGAACATGGGTCAATCGGTGGACGCTCGACGGGTTGAACACCATCGCCCAGAAGTCGACGATCTCCGCTCGGAACGCGGGCGCGCCATCGGCGAGCCAGACCGGCACATGGAGCCCGGTCGTGGGGTCGAACTCGGTGCGCTGGACGAAGTGGGACCCGGCGGGCGTGTGCTGCCAACTGTTGGCGACGACGATCCAGACGCTCGAGAAGCAGGAGCCGAGCCACACCATCAGTCCCGCGAAGAACAGTGTGCCTCGACGCACGCGCTCCCAACCGAAGACGAGGATCGCCAGGAATCCGGACTCGAGGAAGAACGCGAAGATCCCCTCGGCGGCGAGCGCGCTCCCGAAGACATCGCCGACGAAGCGCGAGTAGTTCGCCCAATTGGTGCCGAACTCGAACTCCATCACGATGCCCGAGGCGACGCCGATCGCGAAGTTCAGGGCGAAGACCCGCGTCCAGAAGCGCGCGGCGGAGCCGAAGACCGGATCACCGGACCGCCAGTAGCGGAAGAGCAGGTATGCGATCACCGCCCCCATGCCGATGGTCAACGGCGGGAACAGGTAGTGGAACATCACCGTGAAGGCGAACTGCAGCCGGGAGAGCAGTAGAACGTCCATGGCCCCTCGTTCCCACGACGCCCGGTCGGCGGGACCGGCGCGGCCGGGAAGGATAGCCCGTTCGCGGCGGAGGTCCGCAGGGAAAGAGGAAGGACGTTTCAGCGGTCAGGGACATCCCGCGTCGCACGGCGGCAACGAGTCCGGCGTCGGGTCCGGGCCGCAGGCGGTGGGAGCGGGGAGGGCGCCGGCGCCGACCGCGCTCTCGAAGAGCGTCACCGCATCGGCGATGTCGAGTGCGCCATCGTCGTTGGTGTCGGCGCGATCCGGGCAGTCTTCGGTCGCCCCTTGGAAGAGAACGGCGAGGAGCGTGACGCCGTCGGCCACGGTGATCGTCGCGTCGTCGTCGAGGTCACCCCGGATGAAGCCGGGCGGTGTCGACCGGTTGAGCCAGACCTCCACGACGCTCTCGATCTTCGAGATCGCGACGATGTCCATCCGCCCATCGGCATCCAGATCGTCGGTCAGGGCGTAGTCCGGGGCGAACGTGAGCGCGAGCGTCGAGACCTGCGGCACCGGCGAAGACTCGAGTCCCCACAGGAGGCGCACCGCGTGCTCGGTGTCGAGGGTGACCGCGAGTGCCGGGTCACCACTGCCGGTGAGGTCGAGGTCGCGGATCAGGGTCGGCGTCGATCCGATGACGATCTCCTGGTAGGGCGCGAGCAGCCCGAAGCCGATGCCGTAGAGGATCGACACACTGCCGCCGTTGCGGTTGTTGGCGGCGACGTCCAACCAACCGTCCTCGTCGTAGTCGTCGATCGCGATGAACCCGGGGTTGTCGCCGGCGTCGTAGAGCATCGCCGGCTGGTACTGACCCCCGCCGGTCCCGAGCAGCACGGCGACGAGGTCTTGCAGAGGACAGGGGACGATCAAGTCGGGGATCCCGTTCTGATCGAGGTCGTCGATCGTCACCGACTCGAGCGAGTCGTCGATCTCGATGAAGTTGACCAGCGGGGCCGCGAGTCCCCCCGTCCCGTTGCCCGCCATCAGGCTGACCGTGCTGTCCTCTTCATCGACGATGACGAGGTCGACGTGCCCGTCGAGATCGAGGTCCCCCGCGGTGACGCGCACGGGTTTCGAGCCGGCCGGGTACACCTGCACCGGCGCGAAGCCGCCCGTGGAGGCGGACAGCAGGACACTGACCGATCCGCCGGAGAGACCGATGCTCGAGCCGAACGCGTTGCAGCATGCGATGTCCGGCATTCCATCCTCGTTGAGGTCCGCGGTGGTGACCGCGACGGGAATCCCGCCGGACGGATAGCCGATCGGGCTGGCGAACGTGCCGTCGCCGAGTCCGGGGCGGATCTGGATCTCTCCGAACACGGTGTCGGCGAGGACCAGATCCGCCCAGCCGTCGCCGTTCACGTCGTCCGTCGTCGCCAACCCGTAGCCATAGCCGGTGACCGGCGATCCGAACGAGACGCTCCAGGCGCCCGTCGACTCGAACGCCGGCACCTGGGCCGAACCGGTGGACACCAGGAAGGTCAGGGCGAGGGTCATCCACACGATGCACTTCATCGGTCCTCGATTTCGGCTCTCGGGATCTCCGTGTCGGTCCAACGCAGCGGAATGCGCTCACCGCCCGATTCGGCGACCGTGATGGTCCCGAGGAACCGGACCGCACTCGTGCGGAGCGCGGAGCGTCGTCTTCCATTCTTCTGGAACAGAGCGGTGTCGTCGAGCGGCGTGGCGACGAGATAGCGACCGGGCCCGATCTCGGAGAGCTCGAGCTCACCTTCGTCGTCGCATGCACCGATCACCAACGCCGCGATCGGCTCTCGGCCCGACACCATCGGTGCGAGCAGGATCTCGCGGCCCGCGCCACCGTCGATCCACAGCCGCGTCGGCCGATCCGGCGTCGGTGTCAACGCGACCTCGACCCGGCGGGCCGTGCGTTCGAGGTCCACCCACTCGGTCTGCCAACAGTAGCCGCGGCTCATCACGGTGAGTTGCGCGCCGTCGAGGACATCGGGGCACGACACGTGTACGGGTCGGCCGTCGAGCCCGGCGAAGTCCTTCATCACCCAGTCATCGGGAGAGACCACGAGCACATTGGTGAACACGTGCAGTGTCCGGCCCTCGCGATCGATCAGCCGGAAGTCGACCGGTGCTCGTTCACTCGGATCCTCGATCACCAACTCGTGCTCCCGACGACGGAGGTCGATCGCACCGGTGTTCCGAGACCCGTGGTGCGCGGGGCTCGGGACGTCGACGCCATCGCAGCGAACCAGCTGCTCCGGTGCGAAGAGCTCGGCGATCGCTTGGTCGGTCGGGACATCGTCGATCGCGTCGAGCGCGGTCCAGCGCAGCACCCGTCGGCGGGCATGGTGACGAACCGGACCCACCGGCGCCTGTGCGAAGGTCGCGATCCCCTCCGCGTTCGTGCGAGCGATCGGCCCGCGGAGCTCATCCCCGAGGATCGTGCCGAGACGGATCGCCACGTCACGCGCGGGCTCGCCGCCGACCGTTCGCACTCGGATGCGGAGCGGCTCACCTCGCGCCACGACGCAGTGGGACTCGACATCACAGGTCGCGGTGAACTCGGTCGCGGGGAGCGCGATCGGCTCGACGAGGAGTCGGACCTCTCGATCTCGGACCGCCGAGAACCGGAACCATCCATCGTCGCCCGTGGTCGTCCGCTGCATCTCCCGGGAATAGCCGGGATCGTCGGCGGGGAACGCGATCACGGTCGCGCCAGCCACGGGTCGACCGTCGACGTCGACGATGCGACCGAGGATCGATCGGCCGACGGCGAGCGCGATCTCGCCGAGGTCGTCCTCGCGAGAGGTCATGGAAGGCGCGAGCTCGAACCGGCGCGTCTCGATCGGGTGGTCGGCGTGCCGCACGGTGATCGACAGCGAGAGCGTCCCGCGCTCGTCGGGGTTCGTGCCCACGGTCGGGAGCGCGGGAGTGGAGAAGAGCCCCGCAACGTCGGTCGAGGTGAGTGCGGGTGGACCGCGCCACCCGTCCCAGCGGCACTCGACGATCGCGCCGACCACCGGAGTTCCCTCCGCGTCGACGACGCGTCCGACCGCCGAGCGACCGGG
>JAGQRC010000172.1 GCA_020425835.1 Planctomycetota bacterium
ACCCTGACTCTGGAACTTCGTCCGCTCCTCCGAGATGATGTCGAGGCAGGTCTTCGGTCCCTTGTCCACGAGCGCCTCGCGCGCGCGGAACACGGCCTCGCGCACCGCGTCCTCGGCCTGCTTGCGGTCCGCATCGCTGAAGGACGCCTTGGCCGTCGCGGCGTCTGCCTCCCGTGCAGCGGCCTTGCGCGCTGCCTCCTCTTCCTCCCAGCGCTTCTTGCGCTCTGCTTCTTGCTCGGCCTGGCTCTTGGCGACGATCTCGTCCGGGCTCGTACCCTTGTTCATCTCCCAGACGATCCAGATCACCGCAACGATGGCGACGACCATGCCGAGCCCGATCAATGTCAATTGCATCGGGTCGGCGGCGACGCGCGTCGGTTGCGCAGGGACGTGATGATGCCGGTGAGGGTGGGCGTGACCCGCGCCGGTCTTCACGCCCTTCGGAACACGGCGTTGGTGCGCCACGACGTGACCCTCGGCTCGGTTGTCGATGGCAGTGTCGATCTTCTGAGCCACCGGCTCCTCGAGGTATCCCTCGCGGACCAAGAAGTGGCTGACGCCTTCCTTCGCGCCTGCGTTCTCGCGGTAGTACGCGAAGAGCTGTTGAGCTTCATCCTTGTTGAAGATGCCCTGGCGAACACAGAGCCGCAGGAAGAGTTGGTCTCTCGAATCGGCCCCCATCGTGAACCCCTCTCATCGGAACATCTCGCGCGCCGCTCCCCGCCACCGGTCCGGCCGCTCGCTCGGCCGATTCTGGACGCGGTCGGAGATCGAAGTCTGGAACGGCCACGACTCTCCCCGCCGGGCACGACGGGCGGCGCGAGGAGGAGGTCGAACGGAGATCTCCGAGAGGGCCAAGGCTATGGCTGGTTTCGGTTTGGGTCAAGCTCCCGCCAACCGGTTCCCTTGCAAACCCGGGGGCGAGCTGCAATCGTCGCCGGCTTCCGTACCGAGCCCTGTTCGCAAGGCGACCGGCACGGTCCATGACCTTCGGCGAAGGGAGCACGTCACGGTGAGCGACTCGGAGATCTACAGCGTCGTGATCGGGACCGCCGGCCACATCGATCACGGTAAATCTTCGATAGTCCGTCACTTGACGGGGATCGACCCGGATCGCTTGCCGGAGGAGAAGAACCGCGGTCTGACGATCGACCTCGGCTTCGCGCCGATGGTGCTCCCGAGCGGCGAGCGGGTGGGTCTGATCGATGTGCCGGGGCACGAGCGCTTCATCAAGAACATGGTCGCTGGGGCGAGTGGGATCGACCTCGTGCTCCTCGTCGTGGCCGCCGATGACTCCGTGATGCCGCAGACGCGCGAGCACCTCGACATCATGACCCTCCTCGGCGTCGAGCGCGGCATGATCGTCGTCAACAAGATCGACCTCGTCGATCCGGACTTCGTGGAGCTCGTCGTCGAGGAGGTTCGAGAGCTCGTGCGCGGTACCTTCCTCGAGGGGGCCGAGGCGTACCGGGTCTCGGCGCAGAGCGGTCGGGGCATCTCCGAGTTGCGCGACGCTCTCGACCGAGAGATCCATCGACTTCCCCCTCGGGACGCCGCGGGGATCTTCCGCATGCCGATCCAGCGCGTCTTCTCTGCGAAGGGGCACGGAACGGTGGTGACCGGGATCCCGGTCACGGGGAGCGTCGGACTCGGAGACACGCTCGAGATCCTCCCGATAGGGGAGAGCGGGAGAGTTCGTGGCCTCCAGGCGTACCGAGTGACGGTGGAGCGGGCCCGGGCAGGGCACTCGACGGCGATCAATCTCAGTGATGTCGACTTCCACGATGTCCATCGGGGCATGGTCGCGTGCGAGCCAGGCTACTTCCGGTCGAGCGACATGATCGAGGCGCGAGTGCGCGTGCTGCCCCACCTCAAGGTCCCGCTGCGTCATCAGATGCCGATTCGTTTCCACACCGGAACGGTCGAGACGGTGGGGCGCCTCTTCCTTCTCGAGAGCAAGACGGTGGCTCCGGGCGAGGAGACCTTCGCACAGTTTCGTCTCGCCGAGCCGATCGTCGTCGCTGCCGGGGACCGCTTTGTCTTTCGACAGGAGTCGCCGATGCTCACCCTCGGCGGCGGAGAAGTGCTCGACCGATCCGAGTGGCGGCTCAAGCTCGGCAAGGAGTACGTGCTGCGAGCGCTCGAACGGAAGCAGGAGGCGCTCGGATCGAAGAGCGACTTCGTCGCTTCGATCGTGCACGAGACACCGTTGCGTCTGGCCGATCTCGCCGGCGTCGCTCGGCGCGCGAGTCTGCCGGAGTCCGACGTGAGGGAGATCCTGCAAGAGCTCGAGTCGCGAGGAGAGATCATCCCCGCCCGTGTTCCCGGTCGTTGGTTCTCGAGAGAGGGCGTCGAACTCGCGAACAAGCGCATCCGCGGTGTCCTCGAACAGTGCTTTGCCGACGATCCTCTGCGTATCTTCGTCAACAAGCCGGAGGTGCGGGAGCGGGCGCGCCTCGAGGGGGACTTCTTCGAGCGTGTGCTCGTCCATCTCGATGCGGTCGGTCGGATCCAGCTCGAGCGCGGGGGACGCGTGAGCCTTCCGGACCGCAAGCTCGACCTCTCGAAGAACGAACGCTTCTGCTACGAGCTCTTGAAGGAGGAGTTCGCCAAGCAACCGTTCAACCCACCGGCGCTCGAGGCCCTTGCGGATGCCCACCAGAGATCGGTGAGCGTACTCGAGAAGATGCGTCAGTTGCTCGTCGACCAAGAGATCTTCGTCCGGGTGGCCGCCGACGTCGTACTCCACGAGGAGGCGTTGGAGGGAGCGAAGAACCGATTGCGCGAGCTCTTCGCCGCAGAAGGCGCATTCACCGCGTCGCGCGCGAAGGACGTCCTCGAGACGTCGCGCAAGTTCGCGATTCCTCTCCTCGAGTACCTCGACTCGATCAAGTTCACTCGACGACTGCGCGAGCTGCGCGAGCTGGTCGAGGCGTGACGCGGGCGACGCGGGGGTCGTTCTCCGCCTCGGCCTTCCTTGCCCTTCTCGGCGGGGCGCTCGGCATTTCGTTCGCTCCGATCTTCGTCGAGTTCGGCTCGCGCGCCGACGGTCTCGGCCCGTCGGCGGCGGGGTTTTGGCGGATGTCCTTGGCGGGAGTCGTCTTCCTTGCGCTCGGCCGTCGTGTGAGCCGACCGGACTCGGGACCGGACGGCCGCGGTTTGTTCGCCCTCCTGCTGTGTGCCGGTGTCTGTTTCGCAGGCGATCTCATCGCATGGCACTGGTCGTTCCACTACACCAACCTGGCCAACGCGACGTTGCTGGCGAACTGCTCGACGGTCTTCGTCGTTCTCGCAGGGTGGCTTCTCTTCGGCGAGCGGTTTCGCTCTCTCTTCGTCGTCGGGGCCGCGCTGGCGATCATTGGCGTCGTCTTCTTGCTCGGAGCCGGTGCACGCGATGATGCGGCGACCCTCCGCGGCGACCTCCTCGGACTCCTCACTGCGATCTTCTACGGTGGCTATCTGATCGCCGTGAAGGTGCTCCGTCGTCGAGTCTCCACCGTCACCATCATGCAGGCGACCTGCATCACCTCGGCCCCGATCCTCGGTGCAGCTGCATGGATCGCCGACGAGACCATCCTTCCGCACTCCGCCTCGGGATGGGGCGCGATGATCGGGCTCGCACTCGTGTCGCAGTGTATGGGGCAAGCGCTGATCGCCATGGCCCTCGCGACCCTCCCCGCCGGCTTTGCAGCGGTGACCCTGCTCTTCCAACCCGTGGTCGTAGCGCTCCTCCAGTGGGTATTCTTCGACAAGGTCCTGTTGCCCGGACAGCTTCTCGCGGGAGCGGTTGTGTTGGTGGGAATCGGCATGGCGCGGGTAGGGAGTCGACCGCCCCGGTCGTGACGAGTACTGCTCTCGGCGGGCGAGTTCTTCGACGGGCGGATCGAGCTGTGGACCCTCGCGGAGCTCTCCGGCCAAGTCCGCTCGTCGATGGAGTCCTAGTCGGCAAGTCTCAAAATAGAAGTCACTTATGTCATGTCTGTCATGGAATGGGGCGGTCGGCACGCGGGGCCGATAGGGTGGGGAAGGCGAGACAGGACTGGACCGAATGCTCGAGACGGACGACAGCGCTCAGGAAACCCCGAACGACGCACGGATCCACGGCTCCCCGGACGCGACAGGCGAGGGACCGCGAGTGACGCGGCTCTTCGCCGAGTGGCGTGCCGGGAACGAGCAGGCCCTCGATGCGCTCATGCCCATCGTCTACGAGGAGCTCCATCGGATCGCGACTCGAGCGATGCGTGGCGAGCGCGTCTCGCACACCCTTCAGGCGACAGCGCTCGTCAACGAGGCCTTCCTGCAGCTCTTCCCACCGGGGGAGCAGCGAATCGAGCCGCGCGATCGGGTGCACTTCCGCGCGCTCGCCGCGAGGGCCATGCGGAGAATCCTGGTCGACCATGCGCGCGCCCGCAGCACACTCAAGCGTGGCGGGAACCGCGAGCGACTCTCGTTGGGTGAGCTCCCGATCGACGAACGACCCGCGGATCTCGTGGCCCTCGATGATGCGATGTCGAGTCTCCACGATGTGGATCCTCTGAAGTGCCGCGTGATCGAGCTTCGCTACTTCGGCGGCTTGACCCTGGAGGAGGTCGCGTCCGTGTTGGAGCTCTCGGCTCGCCGAGTCTGGGAAGAGAGCGAACTCGCGAAGGCGTGGCTCCTCCGGCAGGTGCGGGATGTCTGACCGATGGTCGCGAGACCGGCCCGTCCGAGCTCCAGGGTGGCCAACGCAACTCGAATCCGAAAACGACTGACGGCGCGCATACGAGGAAAGGCACCGAGTGGACGTGGATCGTTGGCGAACCGTGGATCGGATCTTCCGCCGCGCGATCGCTCGTCCCGATGGGCCTGATCGCGAGCAGTGTCTCACCGACGAGTGTGGCCCGGACACGTCCCTTCGATCGGAGGTGGAGGCGCTGCTGTCCGCGCGAGAACAGGCGGAGTCGTTCCTCGAAGAGGTCGTGACCCGAGAGGCCGAGGCGGTGCTCGAGACGAAGGACCGCGCTCTGATCGGCATGCGGCTCGGTCCGTACCAGATCGAACGAGAGATCGGTGCAGGAGGAGGGAGTCGAGTCTACCTCGGCCGCCGGGTCGACGCGGAGTTCGAGCTCGATGTAGCGATCAAGGTGATCCGGCGAGGAATGGACAGCGACGAGCTTCTCGCTCGATTCCGCAACGAGCGGAGGATCCTCGCCTCCTTGGTCCATCCCGGTATCGCGCGGATCTTCGACGGAGGATCGACACCCGACGGGAGACCCTACTTCGTGATGGAGTTCGTCGACGGTCTGCCGATCGACCAGTACTGCAATCGCGAGCGTCTCGGCGTACGGAAGCGGGTGGAGCTCCTCGTCCGTGCCTGCGAGGCGGTCGATTTCGCGCACCGCAACCTCATCGTCCATCGCGATCTCAAGCCGGCGAACCTCCTCGTCGATCGCGAAGGTCAACCCAAGCTTCTCGACTTCGGGATCGCGAAGCTGCTCGATCCGAACCCGACTCTGGAGGCCGAGGTCACGCGGTCGTTCGCACGACCGATGTCTCCGGGCTATGCCAGTCCCGAGCAGTTCCGTGGCGAAAGTCTGACCACCGCGAGCGACGTGTACTCGTTGGGCGTGATCCTGTACGAACTCCTGACCGGGGCGCGGCCCTTTCCCGTGGCGAGCGGGACGGTCTCGGAGATCGAACGCGTGGTCTGCGAACAGCGACCGGCTCGCCCATCCACGGTCGTCCTGCGAGTCCCCGACTCGACGCGAGAGGGACTCGCCTCCGGTCTCGGTCTCGAGCCTCGACAACTCTCACGCGTCCTCCGCGGGGATCTGGACTGGATCGCGGCTCGTGCGCTGGAGAAGGACGCGAGGGATCGGTACCGGAGCGCTCGCGACCTCGCTCGAGATCTCGAGGCGTTCCTGCAGCACGAGCCCGTGCGTGCCGGCCCACCGAGCGCCCTCTACCGCTTCCGCAAGCTGGTCGAGCGAAAGCCACGCACGATCGTAGCGACGATCTGCGCGGTGTTCTTGATGCTGAGCAGTCTTGCCGTGATCACTCGGCTCTACTTCGACGCGCGACGCGCCGAGCAGATCTCCGTCGAGCGGTATCGACAGATGCGCGACATGATCGGTGACCTTCTGTTCGAGATCCATGACGGCGTCGCTTCGTTGCCGGGAGCAACCCCGGTCCGGCGTCAGTTGGTGTCTCGCGCACTCGAGCACTTGGCGACGCTACGGGTCGACGCAGCCACCCTGAGCGCCGAAGCCGATCCCGATCTGCTCTACCAGCTGGGACACGCCTATCGTCGCATCGGAGACGTCCAGGGTCACCCAGGCGGGCCGAATCTCGGCGACACGCGTGGGGCGCTCGAGAGCTACGAGGAAGCGATTCGGGCGCTTCGCGAGTTCTGCGCCATGCGTCCCGACGATCTCGCCGGCCTCACCAGCTTGACCGAAGTCATCGATCGTGCCGGCGAACTGCTCCATGTCGGTGGTCGACTCGAGGCAGCCGAAGCGCGCTTCGCGGAAGCCGAGTCGTTGCGCCGGGACGCGCTGGTCCGCTCCCCGGAATCGCGGGCGCTCCGCGCGGGGCAGGCCCGGAGCCACAATCGTTTTGCCCTGATCGCCGCGCTCCGCGGACGTTCGGAGGAGTCCGTTCGACGATACCGGGAGGCGATCGGCATCGAGGATCGGCTTCTGGAGGAGAACTCGGACGATCCACCGTTGGAGCGGGCTCGAGCCGTCGACTGGATGTCGTTGGCAACGGTGCTCGCGGAGTTGGGCCGAGTGGATGAGGCTCTGGCCGCGTTCGAGTGCTCCCTCGGTCTCTTCGAGGATCAGCGTCGACGCCGTCCCGCCGATGTCCAGATCCGACGGGATTTCGCCGTCGACTGCGGTCGCTACGTCCAGGTGCTGCTCACACGAGATCGCTTCGACGACGCGCTTCGTTGGACGGAGAAGGCGGAAGCGCTGAACCACGAGATCCTGCGTGACGATCCCCAGAACGCCGATGTGCGTCGTCAACTTGCGCTCGGCGCGCAGCGTCGCGGCTCGATCCTCCTTCACCGCAACGAGCTGGAGGCGGCGATCGGGGCCTTCGAGTCGGCAGTCGACGACTCGAGCGCGTTAGCTACCGCCGATCCCGAGAACTTCGGGCTTCGACGCGATCTCTG
>JAGQRC010000173.1 GCA_020425835.1 Planctomycetota bacterium
TCCCCACCATGACCCCAGACGATGTGCTGCGCGGCCGCTCGCCGGAGTCCGAGGGTGTTGTCGTAGGAGACCGATCCCTCATCGAAGAGCGCTTCGACGGCCTGGTCCTCGAGCGGAGCGCCCCGATCGCGAAGCTCGATCCCCACGCGGTCGGAGTCCTGGATCACCCGCACTTCGACTTCCTCGCCGTCCGGGTTCCGACTCAGGGCGCTCTCGATCAGGACCCGGAGCACGGCGGTCATCTCGTCGTGATCGATGCGCGTCTGGAGATCGTCGTCGACGTCCAGACACAGACGCAGCGGATGCCCCGCATACTCCATCGTGACGACACGGAGGAAGTCGGCGATCCCGATCTCCGCGAACTCGAATTCGAGCTGCCTCGACTTCAGGGAGGTCAGCCTCAGCACGTGACCGAACAGTTCGTGCAGATCTCGAGCGCTGTCGTACGCCGAGCGAATCATCTCCGTGCGTTCCTCGACCTCGAAATCGTCGCACGACAACAGGAGCTCGAGCGGACCCAGGATGCCGCTCAGGGGCTTCGAAGTCCGCGATCCGAGGCTCGCCATCACGCTCGCGTGGAGCTCTTCGACCTCTTCGCTCGCCCGCAGTCGCAGGTGGACCTGGATCTTGGCCAGCAACTCGTCGTGGTCGAAGGGCTTGGTCAGGTAGTCGTCCGCCCCGGCGTCGTATCCTTCGAGTCGCTCGGCGACCATCGCCTTGGCCGACACCATGATGATCTTCGTGTGACGCAGCGCGGGGGTCGCACGGACCCGACGGGCGACGGTGTACCCGTTCATGCCGGGCATCATGATGTCGAGAAGAATCAGATCGGGGCGAAAGCGGCGCGCTCGCTGCAACGCATCGGGACCATCGACCGCGAGTTCGATGTCGTAGTCGTCCCCCAACAGCTCCGCGAGAGTCGCACGATTGATCAAATCGTCATCGACGCAGAGGATCTTCTCACGAACCCGCATTGCTCACCCCGAGTCTCGGTGTTCGCCCGCATTTCGAGCCACATAGTCTCTACATCGGCTCGAGCGACCGGCGAACTTTTGACCGAGCCACGGGGTGAGCGTGTTTCCGGGGCTTCACTTATCGGAACCGTAGCGCTCAGTGCGCCGGCGAGGACAGTCTGATGTGGCGGAAGTGAATCTCCGCTCCCTCCGACTGGAGGGCGATCCTGCCCGGTACTTCCGCGCACTCCCAGCCCTCGTTCGCGAGCACGCCGTTGATCTCCAGCTCGACTTTGCCGCCGTTGACCAGGATTCGATAACGATTCCACTCGCCCGCCGGCTTCTCGCACGCGCCGCGATGTCGAACGTGTTGGGGACGTTCCGGGTCCACTCGAGCCGGATCCGCCTTCAAGGGGGCGCCGCCCATCGCGTAGAAGTCGCCGGCGCTGCCGCTCTTGAGCTGCGCCTCGACGCAGCGCGGCCAGATGCGATCTTCGCCCTCCACGCGAAGCAGGACGCCACTGTTCCCGGGCTCGGCGGGCCACCGCCACTCGAGCTCGAGACAGAAGTTCGTGTAGGTGCGGTCGGTGCGTAGGTAGCCCTTGGGCAAACCCCTGCAGATCAGGACGCCGTTGTCCACGCGCCATGTCCCGTCCGCGTCCGCGCCGTCGGAGAACACCGACCAACCCTCGAGGTCGCGACCGTTGAACAGGTCGACCCACGGCGTCGGAACGAGACTCAGGTCACGGATGCGGATGTTCCGGTACCAGACATCGTTGCCGTGGTCCTGCAGCGCGATGTGGCCGCGGCCCACCGTTCCGAACAACGGCATTCCCGCGAACTTGCTCTTCGCGACACGGGCGTACCAATCGGGAGAGTGCATTTCGCACTGGACGATCCGTGCGCCGTTGAGCCAATGCTCGACGTGATGACCTCGCACCACGACGCGCGCCTGGTTCCACTCTCCGATCGGGTTCAGCTTCTTGCCGACGGTGTCGTAGAGCGCATAGAGGCCGCCGGCCGAGGTGCTCTTGTCGCTCAGCTCGGGATCCCCGAGCACCTGCATCTCCGGTCCCGTCTCGTAGGACGCCCCGGCTTCCTCGGAGACTCGGTAGATGATGCCGCTGTTGGCGTTCGGCTCGGAGACTCTCCACTCGAGCTCGAGCTCGAAGTCCGCGAAGCGGTCCTTGGTGACGATGTCGCCTCCCCCGCCACCCTTCACGACGTGCAGCGTTCCCTCATCGACCTGCCACCCCTTTTCGGGGAACCCATCGCGACGGTATCCGCGCCATTCGGCGGTGGAAGTCCCGTCGAAGAGTGTCCGCCAGACCGGCTCCGGCTTCGGTGGTGCTTCCTTCGGGGTGGGACCCGGCAGAGGCGGAGCTGCCGGCGCCTGGTCCCGGGTGAGCGTACCGAGGAGTTCGGGGAAGGCGTCGCTGGAGAAGACAGGGCTCGCCACGACGAGCCAGGACATGACGACGAGGGTGTCGATGATCTTTCGCATGGGACCTCCCAGTGCGGAGAGTGTTGGCTCCGCCGAGGAGAGTCAAGATCGGGGGGAGGCAAAGGGGAAGAACCAGAGCGGACCGCGGATCGGAGAGGTGAAGTCGAGGTTGTCGAGCGGTCGCGCTCTGGGTTGATTCCAAGAGGATCGACGGGTCCGAGTCCTCGTTGCCAAAGTTTGGTGAGTCGTTGGTGACTCGTCCCGTCGAACGCCCGATACAGGCCGACCCGCCGGTCGGCTGCGCGGGCACTTCGGAAAAGACGTGACTCGTCGGAGCGCGAGCGACGGCGTCCGCCCGGGACCCCGTTCCTTGCTCGGTCGGAGCGGGCGAAGCTATACTCCCGCCGCCGTTCACTTTCCCGACTCCCCGATCTCTCGAGAGGCTCGTCGATGTCCCTGCCCTACCCGAGAGTCGAGGTCGCGCTCGTCCTCGTCGCCATTCTCCTGTTCTCCCCGGGCTGCTCGTCTCCGCCACGGGGTGAGTCCGACTCGAAACCCACGAGCGAACCCGAATTGGCGGTCGAGTCGGCGCGGCCGATGAGCGCGGAGCGAGCTGCCCTGCACCTCGCGTCGTTCGACAAGGTCTGGACGACGATCCGCGACCGCCACTACGACGAGACGCTCGGTGGTGTCGATTGGGAAGCGGTGCGAACCGAGCTTCGTCCACGGGTCGTAGCGGCGACGAGCGATGAAGAGGTGCGACGGATCCTCCAGGACATGATCTCTCGGCTCGGGCTCTCGCATTTCCAGATCATCCCCTCCGCGGCGATCGATCTGATGGAGGAGGTCGAGGAGGCAGAGGACGAGCGACAGGGTTTCGCAGAGGACTCCGACGCCGCCCCGGTGAGCGGTGAGTCCGCGACCGAGCGAGCGGGTGACGGCAAGGCCTCGAGCGGCGCGAGGGAATCCGCGTCGAAACGCAAACGACGGCGGGGGGGTCTCGGTCGACCGGGTCTGGATCTCCGCGTCCTCGACGGTCGAGCGATCGTGACCCGGGTCCGACCCGGAGGTCCGGCGGATCGGGCCGGGATCCGCACGGGGTGGTCGATCGTCGAGATCGACGGCCGGAACATCGGCCCCGTCATCGAGACGTTGCTCGAGACCTACGCCGACCAGTCCCTGGGGTCCTTCTCGATGCGGCAGGCCATCCGCGGCCGATTCACCGGACAGCCCGGGGATGAGATCGCGGTCGTGCTCGAGGACGCCGACGACGCCCGCCACGAAGTCGAGGTGGAGTTGGCGCCCTCTCCGGGCAAGTTCGCTCGGTTCGGACAGATCGGAGAGTACGTCGAGTTCGAGTCGCGGACGATCGACGGCGACATCGGGTACATTCGATTCGACATCTTCCTCGGACCCAGCTTGCTCCCCGACTTCCAGGCCGAGATCGAGAAGTACCGAGATCTGCCGGCACCCGGTGTCATCGTCGACATCCGAGGCAACCCGGGAGGCATCGGGATGTTCGCTTCCGCGCTCTCCGGGTGGTTCTTCGAGAACGACGGCGCACCGGACTCGGGACTGGAGCTCGGACGCATGGTGACGCGGGACCGCGGCTACCCGTTGATCTTCTCCGTCAACCCCCGCGTCGACGCGTACCCGGGCAAGGTTGCGGTGCTGGTCGATGGCTGCTCGGTCTCGACATCGGAGATCATGGCCGGCGGCCTCCGGGACCTCGGCCGAGCGCGGGTGTTCGGCACGCGCACCGCGGGTGCCGCGTTGCCTTCGGTCATCGAGAGGCTTCCGAACGGCGACGCGTTCCAGTACGCGATCGCGAATTACATCTCGAAGAGCGGTGAGGTCCTCGAGGGTCGAGGCGTCGAACCGCAAGAGGTCGTGGAGCTCTCCCGTGAGGCGCTCCTCGATGGCAGGGACAACGTGATCGAGGCCGCGGTTCATTGGATCCGCGCCGAGTGACCAAAGCGCGCTCACACGTACGGAGCCGAGGGTCCTCGGTCGAAGTGCATTCCCGTCGGTCTCGCACGAGTCCGCCGGCCCAACACTCTCGACCGAGACGCCGGAGGTCGGATCGCCACGCAACTGATGGAAGGCATTTGAAGAATGAGCACGAGAACCTGGCTCCTGGGCTTCGCGGTGGTGATCTCCGCGCTGTCGAGCGTCGCCGCTCAGAGTGACGCTCCCCCCACCGAGAAGAAGCCCGCCGAGAAAGAGACGTCGGAGAAGCCGAAGGTCGACCCGGAGGCGAAGGCGGTCCTCGAGAAGTTCTTGAAGGCGACGGGCGGGGCCGAGGCCCACGCGAAACTCCGGACTCGTCGGATGACGGGGACGTTCGAGCTCCCCGCTCAGAACATCAAGGGGACGACGACCGGACTCCAGCGCCGGCCCACCGACAGCGTCATGACCATCGACATCCCCCAGATGGGCAGCGAGAAGCATGGGAGCCTGGGGGACGTCGCGTGGGAGGTCACGCAGCTCGGACCTCGCCTCAAGTCGCCGGAGGAGACGGCGCAGCTGCTCCGCACGAACTACCTCGATCTGCCGGTTCGGTTCCCGACTCTCTACGAGCGGATCGAGTACAAGGGCGAGGTCGAGTTCCGCGGCAAGCGCTGCGCGCGCCTGGACTGTACGCCACCACCCCTCGTCGATGAGACCGGCAAGAAGACGCCTCAGTCGGTCGAGGTCTACTACTTCGATCTCGAGACCGGCCTCAACCACGCCGCGGAGTTCGAGTCGAAGACCCAGATGGGGCGGCTGAAGATCGTGATGACCAACTCGGACTACCGCGAGATCGACGGGATCAAGATTCCGTTCGTCTCGAAGCAGGAGATCCCGAGCGTCGGAATGGTGATCACCATGAAGGTCGAGAAGGTCGAGCACAATGTCGACGTGACCGACGCCGACCTCGCCCTCCCGGAAGACATCCAGAAGCTGATCGAGCGGCAGAAGGAGGGAGCCGGGAAGGGATAGGAGTCCGTTGAGAAACTGCTTTCGAGCAGAGTTCGAGATTCCGAGGCCAGGGCTTTCGACGAGACCCAGGCGTATTGGTGGATACGTCGAGTTTTCGGCGGGAGTGCTGGCCGACGGAAACTCGGGTTCTCGGCCGGAGTGGGATTCTCAGCGAGTTCGTCAGCGTCCCGCGGTCCCTCGGGAACGCGTCGCGAGAATGTCGTAGGGCACCCACAGGACGCTGCCCGTGGGCGTCTTACGACTTTCTTCATCCCGGATGTCCTCCGAGAGACCCATCGACGCGAGGGAGAGCTCGACGCCCCCATCGGTCGTCCAGGTCGAACGGGTAGAATCGGGAACGCTCAGTCCTCTCGGCACCACTCGTATCGAGAGGGGGGATCCGCCCGAAAGGCGACCGAGACGCGCGATGACTCACAGCTCCGACACCGCCCAACCCGACGATGACGCCGATCGGTCCGGTGCGAACCCCGGCGTGATCGACTCCCGTTCCGCTGCCCGAGCCTCCGCGGATCTTCGGGACCTGGCTCGACGCTGGGCCGACCCACACCGCGCCGATGACCTCGTGCAAGAGACGGTGCTCGCAGCGCTCGAGCGACCGGCCGACACGGTCCGAGACGGCGGCGCCTGGCTTCGCGGCGTTCTTCGTCGTTCCGTGGCCAATCTCCGTCGCCGCGAACGAGTCCGCAGTGCTCGGGAGTTCGCGGCCGCCGCCCGTCATCCTCGGGCCTCCGAAGACCTCGACCCGGTCATCGCAGCGGAACGAGTGGACGTCGTGGCTCGCGCAGTCGCAGAGCTCGACGAGCCCTTTCGCCGAGTCGTCGAGCTCGCGTACTTCCACGAATTGGAGCCCACCGAGATCGCAGCGCGCCTCGGGATCCCCGCTTCGACCGTGCGCACGCGCCTCCATCGATCTCGATCGCTCTTGCGGCGGAAACTCTCCGGTATCTCCGCTGGCGCCATCTTCCTGCCGTCGGCTCCCCGGACGAGCGGGTGGTCCTGGGCCCCTTCGCTCCCGTTCAAGTGGGCGATGAGCGGTATCTTCACGCTGGCGCTGGGCGCGGCAGCGTTGACTTGGATCCCCGACCGCGGCGAGGAGTGGGCGACGGCTGCCCCGGTGACCGGAGCACCGCCGGCATCTCGGATCCCGATCGGTCTCGACCCGTCGCCCGCGGAGGACGCGATCGAGAGATCGATCCGAGACGGTCTGTCCCCGTCCATCCCACCTCGGGTCGAGCTCACACCGCGCGCCGAATCGCGGCGAGAACCCGCCGCGCCCAGGATCGCCGCTCGAGGCGACTCGGCGTCGGCGTCGGCGTCGGCGCCGTCGCCGTCGCCGAGCCGATTGCCTTTCCTGGCCCATCACGAGCTTCCGGACAACCTCCGAGCGACGACGTCACCGGACGGCGTCTTCTTCCGTCGCGCCAACGGAGACATCTCGGCGCTGACACTCCTCGACGCGGACGGAGCGGTGAAGTCGATCTCCGCGTCCGATCGTTCGAAGTCTGAGGATCTGTTGTTCGAGTACGACGACCTGCTGGTCACCCACGAGGCGTTCGTCGCACTCGGCACCACGGCCGCCGCCCTTCCGCCGACAGTGCCACCGGATGAGTCGGCGCCGTTCTCGATCGCGGATGTCGATCGATTGCGACAGAACGACGGCTTCCGGGTGCACCTCGACATGCATCGTCGTCGCATCGAGGAGCTCCGTCAGGAGCTCGGCGCGGCGCGCGTCGTGCTGGTCTCGTATCGGACCGGGCAATCCCGC
>JAGQRC010000174.1 GCA_020425835.1 Planctomycetota bacterium
CTCGGTTCCGTGTTGATCTCCGCGCCGTTGGTCGCTCGGTACACCGTGCGACGGAGCGTGCTCGGGGTTCGACTCCGTCGTCGTGCTCCGGCGAGCGCGTTCGAGGGGGACACCGTGCGGGTCGCCCTCGATCTGACGAACACCTCGGAGACGCCGCTCGCCTTTCCGCAGGTCGGGGAGATCTTCTGGCCGGAGATCCACGCGCAGAAGCGTGTCGTCTTCGCCGGTCGGCTCGATCCCCGCGAGAGTGTCACGCTCCAGTACGAGGGCATCTGCTTCCTGCCGCGCGGGGTCTATCGGCTCGGCCCCGCCGCAGTTCGCGTGGGCGATGCGCTCGGTTGGTTCGAGGCGCAGCGGTGGTTCGAGGAGTCGGAGGCGCTCAAGGTCTATCCCAAGATCCATCGGCTGCGGACGGGAGACCCCGCGGGCGATTGCGTCAGCTGGGTCGAGAGTGATCGCCCGACGCGAGGGCTCGGAGAGTCCGAGGAATTCCGCGGGGTGCGCGAGTACCGACGTGGTGACAGTCCGCGACGTATCCACTGGGGCCTGTCGGCGCGGTTCGGTCAGCCGATCGTGCGCGAGTTCACCCGGATCGCGCAAGGCGAGCTCACCGTGGTCCTCGACCGCTCGAGCCGTGCGCGCGTGGGCTGGGGACGCTCCTCGAGTCTCGAGTACCAACTGAAGATCGCGCTGTCGTTGGTCTCCGTGCATCTCGACCGAGGACGTCGAGGACGAATCGTCATGGCGGACGGGGATCGAGCGGTCGAGCTCGAAGCGCAGGGGCGGACCGACTTCCCCGGGCTGCTGGACACGCTCGTCGACTTCCGGAACGGGGACTCCCATGCGGCGTTGCCCCTCTTGTTGGAGCGCAGCGCTCATCATCGCGGAGTGATCGTGGTCATGGTGCATCCCTATCTGCACGACGACACGGAGTTCGAGCGCCGGCTCGTCGCACTGGAAGGATCGGGCCGTCGCGTGCTGGCCGTGTTGTTCGAGGGACCGCGATTGGGCGAGGGACGCCCGGATGATGAGATCGCGTCCGACTCCGCCTACGAGGTGGCGCGGCGTCTCGAGTCTCGCGGGGTCGGGGCGTTCGTCGTCACTTGCGGAGACGCGATCGAGGCGATCTTCGCGCCGAGCGTCCGAAGCGAGCGATCGATCGTCGTGGAGCGTGGGCCGTGAGCCGTGTCGCCCGACGAAGTGTGGGCCGCGCGCCGCTGTTGCTCATCGCCTGGGACTCGGTGCTGCTGTCGGTCGCGGTGACTTTCTCCGCCGGGCGCTGGACCTCCGCGGCGGACCTCGCCGACACCTTGCTCGTGGCGAGTTGGGCCGCCGTCCCGCGCCTGTTCGCCCCGTTCCTCGGCTCGATGCGTCGCCCGCGTCCCTTCCCCGAGGCGCTCTTCCACGCGTTGTTGATCCTCGTGGTGGCGGTGGCGCTGTTCGTGGCCGGCATCGATCTGCTCTGGGGAGGACGCGGCGCGTTCGTCGGCGAGCCGGAAACGTCGTTCACGATCGCGGCGGTCGTCCTCGCCGCGTGGACGAGCGCGTTCTTCCTCTTCCATTCCGCCTGGTACCGCGTGCACGACGTGGTCATCCTCGGAGCGTTCGCCATCGGCCTGGTCCACGCGCAGCCGCAGCCCGTCGCAGCTGGAGCACTCTTCCTCCTGGCGTTCTCTCTTTCCGCATCGATCCGGAATCTCCTCCACAACGTCTACTCCGGCGTGCGCGAGTCCGCGGTCCCCTGGCGCGCGGCCCATCGATCGGGATTCCGGGCCGCGGTCGGGATGGTGGCGGGCTTCGTCGGTCTCTACTTCTTGTTCTCGTTCTGGGCGGTCTACGAGGACTCGAGACCCGTGCCTCCGCCGCGGCGAACATCGGGTCCGATCCGCAGTATCGTCGGTCGGGACTCGGGAACGGCTGGTGCGCCCATCGGCGGGGAGCCCGCGCGCCCGGAGGAGCCGCGACCGGACCTCGGGCTCGAGTTCGGACTCTCCGATGAGCGTGGCGAGCCGCTTCCCTTCGAAGAGTGGTCGTCGGACCAGAGGGAGATCGTGCGTCGCATCGCGCTCGGCCAACTCGGCGGCCCGCGCATGGGGGACCTCGGTCCGGTTCGGGCGAGCGACGAGGTCGCGTTCCGTCTCCACGTCCCGGACGCTTCGGATCGACAGCGGTGGCAGATCCAGCGCCGAACGCTGTTCCGCGCGGGAGCGTCGCTCGGCCCCCGGGACGACATCGACCACTGGCCCATCGAGCCGTCGTCGGAGCTCCGACAGTGGGTCCGCGGCGGTCGACTCGAGGCGGGCTCCGATCTCGCCGCCCTCGGTCGCCAAGCGGTCGAGATCGAGTTCGAGGTCGTCACTCCGGGTATCGACGCGCCGGTGGCGCCGTACACACCGCGTGTCTTCGGACCGATCTCGCGATCGACCGTGTACCGGCGCCACGAGACCGGGGGGCTCTCGATCGTGACGGGATTCGAAGCGGGTGATCGCTACCGAGTCCTCTTTCGACCGCTCGAGTTCGACGCCGGTTTGATTCGCGCGCGCACGGTGGGGGCGGCCGGCGTGCACGAGGACCCGCGCACGCTGGAGGTTCCCTCCGAAACGTTGGCCGGCATCGACCTGAGGGCGTTCGGGGAGCCGATCTTCGAAGGCACCGATTCGATCGCCAGCAAGCTCATCGCGCTGCGACGCTTCTACCAGGAGTCTTCGTTCCGTTACGCGCTCCGGACCGACTGGCGCGCGGAGTCGCATCGTCTCGCGACCTTCCTCACCGAGCAGCGAACCGGCGACTGCAACTACTTCGCGATCGCGACCGCGGTGCTCCTCCGCGTCGGCGGGGTCTCCACGCGCGTCGCTGTCGGCCTGGCCGGAGCGATGCCCGATCCGGAGCGCTTCGAGGCCGGCGTTCACGAGGGATACCTGCTCCGTCACTCCGGTGCGCACGCCTGGACCGAAGTCTTCATCCCCGACTACGGTTGGGTGCCGATCGACCCGGCCACCTGGATCCCGATCGACGCCGCGGACGAGGACGAGACGACAGCCGACGTCGCCGAAGGTGCTCCGAAGTCCGACGAGGAGCTGGCCTCGAACGATGAGACGCGCGAAGAGCGATCGACCGAGTCCTCGACGACGCCCCCGACGGGACCCGCGGAAGAGTCCGCGGAGGCCCGCCGTCGACCCCGGATGACCGGAGCGACCGAGCGTGGGCTGGCCGCCGGTGGTCTGGACGGATCGCGATTCGAGTCGGAGCCGCCCGAGCGTGCGCCACCGAGTTGGATCGATGAGAGCGCCCAGGCGCCCATCGAAGACGGTCCGCTCCTGCCGGCCGATCGCGCGCGGGAGCTCTTCGCCGCGACGAGAAGCGACGCATCGGACACCGCACCGCCGGGACTCGACGGTTCGTTCGACGGGGATCCCGTCGTGCGGGGCGAGAGTCCCGATCGATCGGTCGGCGCAGAGAGCGTCGTCGCGGAGCGCGGCGCCGTGGCGGCGGATGGACCGCGAAGCGTCGCGTCTCTCGTGCTCCGCACCGTGCTACTCGTGGCGATCGGTCTTCTGCTCGTCGCAACGCTGCGGCGATTCCTCGTTCCGCCGCGTGAGGAGTCGGAGGATCGCGACTCCGAGGATCCGAGCCGGATCATGATTCTGAACCCGCTCGGCGATGCGCCACCGGCACCTCCCGGACGAGCGCCGGAGGCACCCGATGAGCTGATCCTCTATCACTACCGCGCGCTCCAGTACGAGCTGTCCCGCACACGCCGCCATCGTCGTGAGCACGAGACACCGGCTCAGCACGCGCGGCGCATCGGCTCGAACCAGGACGACGTGTACTCGAGAGCGTTTCGCGACCTGATCTCCCGGGTCTACGCGGTGCTCTACGGTCGGCGCACGATGACCGTCGACGACGTGCACGTCGCCGAAGCGTCGGCACGCAAACTCAGAGGACTTCCCGTCGACGACGTCACCGAGTCGATCGACTCTTGAATGACGCCCGATCGTGGACATTCGGCCGACGAGCGGCTAGACCTCGATCTCGACACGGCGCCCAGACGGCGCGAGCAGGCCGGCGACCGAACGAGGTTCCCCGGCGGATCTGCCCATCGCCCTCGAAGCTCGAGGAGTCCCGATGCCTCAGACGGCCACGCCCCAGGCCACGATCCGCGTCCGAGCGCTCCTCCTCGGTGAGCGGCTCGATCTGCGCTCGTTGGAGGAGATCGTCCGGCTCGGCGACCGACCGCTCATCGTCGAGGCAGGAGATTCCGGACGAGCCGCGCTCTTCCCGTACGGCGCCGTCGTTCTCTTCGACGTCAGCTCGCTCGAGGAGATGGCGCTGCGGTCGACGCTCGCGCCGATCCTCTCGGGAGCTCTGGAGTCGCCGGAGTTCGAGGAAGTGCAGATCGTCATCGATCCCGACGCGAAGGAGCAGGTGGGTTCCGGCGGGAGGATCTTCCTCGCGGACCGCAGTCTCGAGCGCCTGCAGCTCGTCGCCGATGTGCTCGCGAAGAGCGTCGTGCTCGCGCACTACGAGCAGAGCGTCGCGAGGGTCTTCGACCTCGTGGAGCCGGCCGCGGCGGCGCTGGCGAAGCGAATGCGCCGGAGAGCACAAGCGCGCGAGCTGATCCGACAGATCTCGCGGGCGCTGCTCGTCCAACACAAGACGGTCGGTCGTGTCGAAGTGCTCGACAAGCCCGAGCTCCTCTGGGACCGACCCGAGCTCGAGGGCCTCTATCTCCGGCTGCAGGACGAGTACGAGCTCCGCGATCGCAACGTGATCCTCGATCGCAAGCTCACTCTGATCTCGACGACGGCCGAGACCTATCTCGATCTTCTCCAGAACGAGCGCAGTCTGCGGGTGGAGTGGTACATCGTCGTCCTCATCCTCGTGGAGATCTTCCTGACGATCTATCAGATGGCGACCGCTGGGCACCATTGACGGTCGACGAGAGCGGAGCGAGAACGAGGAGCGAGAGGGGACCGCGCGCGTCGCGGAGTCAGAAGCTCGCCCGGAATCCGGCCGTCCAACCCCAGACGTCGTCGCCGTAGATGATCGACGCGTAGACCGAGAGCTCGTGCGTGTACGGAACGATGTCGGTCGTGTCCAGCTCGAGCGCGCCCCCGAGCTCTGCGAAGGAGTCGACGTCGAAGAGCGTCTGCTCGAGGAACCAGCGCACCGCGGTGGTGATCCGCCAGCCGAGCGCACCGCCGAACGGGGTCCACGGCGTGGGCCCGAGGAGATCCCCTCGGAGCGTCAGCAGTTGTGAGCGCGACTGGAAGTCCTGTGCGGCATCGTCCTCCTGGAACGTCTCCGTCCAGCGGAGGTCGTAGCGTCCGACCAACGTCCAGCGTATCGACTCGCTCAACTCCCGTTCGACATCGATGCGGCTCGCGATCCCGCCGCTGAGGACCCACGCGTCCCAACCGAAGGCGATCCCCTCGAAGAGCGCCTTCGACAACGCGGCGCCCGGACCGGAGTAGTCGGCGTCGTTCTCGAGGTAGCCGAGACCGATGTTGCCGATCGGCGTGAAAGTCACGCCGTCGAAGAGTTCGAACTCGAGACCGAGACCGGCGAGTCCGCTGTAGCTCGTCCAGTCGGTCTCGATCCGCGTCTCGAGGCCGGGGAGCGCGCCCGCGTAGACATCGACCGCCCGTTGGGTCGCCCGTGCGTAGCCGAGCACACCCTCGATGTGCAAACGGGGCGACGCTCCGAACGCGGGAGCGCTCGAGTGGAACGGGAACGTGAACGCGCTGAGGCGGGTGTGCGAGTCGTCATCGATCGTGTAGCGCGCGCTCGAGAGCTCGATCTCGTCCGAGAGCAGCACGAGTCCAGTCAGGGACTTGGCGAAGTGGACGTCCCGGAGCGCCTCGCGCAGGGAGGCCCGGATGTCCTCGAAGGACTGCGCCGAGGCCGCGCTCGTCGCGCCGCCGATCAGGGTCAGTGCGAGGCCGAGAGCGAGGGGCGCTGCGCGTCTCGCTCGACGAAGCCCGCAGCCCCCCAGCCGTCGGGGTCGAGAGCGAGAGAAGATTCCGACCATCCCCGACTCCTCGCTTGCGACAGGGCTCATCTTGCCGAACAATCTCGGACGATGGCATCGGCGACACCTCGCTGGGAAGGTGCCCGACCCGTGCGATCAAAGCAACGGCTCCTATGCCTTTCGAAAGGTTCTTCATGCTCACCGGGTGCTCGATTCTCATCAGCGCGGTCGTCAGCCTGTTTCCCGCTGACGCGCGTCCTCTCCCCGACGCGGTGCCTCTGCTCGACGCGATGCTTCTCCTCGACGCGGATCCCAAACACCCCATGGACTACGCCAAGGAGGGGGACTTCTACAACGCGCTCCGGCTCGCGCGAGAGCTCGCCAAGGAGAACCCCGAGGATGCAGACGCGTTCGGATTCCTCGGGGAGATCGAGTACGAGATGACGCATCTCGAGGACAGCCGTGAAGCGCTCGAGAAGGCGATCGAGCTGGCCCCCGACCGATGGGGCGCACGCGGAGCGTTGACCCTCTCGCGGATCGACTTCCTCGAGGGGGACGACGAGGCCGTGCGGAAGTCACTGGCCAAGGTCGATGACGAAGCGTGGGTCAAGGCGACGCTGCCGCAGCTGATGAGTCCTCCGGAGATGGAGGTGAAGCGCACCCGCAACTACATCGTCTACGCCGATCCCGGAATGGTCGCCAAGGGCGGGCTCGATGCCGCGGCGCAGGTGATGGAGATCGTCCACAAGTCCTATACGAAGGTCATCCCCTTCAAGACCGACAAGACGATCAGTCGTGTCTACGTGCTCAGCACCAACGAGAAGTACGCCGCCTTCAACACCGCGGTCACCGGGGACGCCGCCGAGAACACGCTCGGATACTTCGCGCCCTCCCTGCGGATCCTGGTCATCAATGCCGATCCTCGGGACTACAAGGAGATCTACGGCGGGATCACCGCCGACTCCATGGACACGATGTTCCACGAGGGCTTCCACCAGTTCGCCCGCTTGCACGCGCCGGACATCCACGTCTGGTTCAACGAGGGCATGGCGGAGTACTTCGGGATCGGCGGCAAGATCACCCGCAAGTCGCTCACCTACGGGAACGTGCCCACCAAGCACCCCAGCCGCCTCGACAACATTCGCTGGTCGATCCAGGGCGAGCA
>JAGQRC010000175.1 GCA_020425835.1 Planctomycetota bacterium
GCGTTCGCGGATGACACGGCGTCGACGGACGCCGAGGTCGAGACCGAGCACTTCCGGGTCGTGTCGTCGAGCGCCGCGTTCCCTGCGAGCCGCGCCGCGTCACTCCTCGAGCTCGCCCACCCGCAATGGCGCGCACTCTTCGAGCGAGACGACGATCGACGCGATCGGTTGCAGGTGCGCGTACACGGCGACGCCGGGTCGTTCCAGCGCGCGACCGGTTTCGGTGTCGATGACGCGATCGGGATCTTCGACCCGTCGAGTGGTGTCGCCCACATCCATGCGCCGACCGCGTCGCGCGTCTGCATCGAGACTCTCCTCCACGAAGTCGTCCACCAGTACCACGAGCTCGGTGCTGCGCAGCGACTCCGTCCTCTCGCGCCCTGGTACTGCGAGGGACTGGCGACCCTGTTCTCCGAGTCGTTCCGCTGGGTCGGTCACGACCTGAAGGTGCGCTGGGACGAGACGGCGGGTGCGGGGGCGCGCATCCGGACGGATGACGCTGTCAGCTTCGCGTGGTGGTTCGGCACGGGTCTCCAATGGTGCCGCAGCAGCGATCCGACGAAGGCCCTCCACGGCATCGTCTCCTCATCGTTGCGTCGATTCGATGCCGGAACCCTCCACGACACTCGACGCCGGTACGGTCTCGGCGCGGTCCTCGTCGACTTCCTGAGGAGCGAGAGTCCGAAACCCAAGGGATGGCACACTCTGATCACTCGACTCGACGCGGGCGATCAGCCGGACCTCGCGCGAGTGGCGCGCGCCTGCGGCTTCCGAAGTGAGCGCGAACTCGTCCGGGCCCTGCTGAAGTGGATCCCCCGCCGCTGCCCCCCGTGCTTCGTCACCGAAGGAACGTTCGACTTCGACGAGCAGGGGCGCATCGTCCATCGGGCGGGTGGTGGCCACGGACTGATCGTCGCATCTCCGATGGTGCGAGACCTGAGCGTCCGAGCGGTCGACGCATCATCACCCGAGTCTCGGCTCGGAGTTCTGGTCGACTGGATCGACAACTCCGAGTTCACCGCGGTCTACCTGGTGCGGACGGAGACCACGACGACCGCCGTCCTCGCCAAGCTCGCGGGCGGGAGCTGGACAGTGCTCGACTCTCGACCCTGCCCGCTCTCGACTCGGGATCGACTGGAGGTCCGGAGCGGACCGGGCGACGCCCTGACCGTTCGAGTGAACGGGAGCGCGGTGTTCGCACCGAAGCGTGGATCGGGTGGCCTCGGTGTCTACATCTTCGGCGCGGCGGTCGGCCCCCTCGAGATCACCACCGTGCGACGGTGAAGTGGGTGGCGTCGTCGACGAAGGACGCGTGGCATCGCTCGCGTCGGGTCCGGACGGCTCGCCCCGACCGGCGTTCGCCCTCAATGACGCTTTCGGGGCCGAAGCTCGGTGAGCGGTCGGAGATTCACGGGGCCAGCGTCCGAAGCCGGTGCGACGTCGACGGTCGCGATGAGCTCGGCTGCGGCCCGTTCTCCGAGCGCATCGTCCAGTGCCCGGATCAGGGCATTGGCGACATCGTCCCAAACCTCCGGCGTGAGCCCGGGCACGTAGAGGGTCAGGTCGAGTCGTCCGTCGCCTCGCACACTCGAAGCGAAGAGGACGTCAGCGATCCGCACTTCGGTGCCTTCCCATGTCACGGTCTTCGGGAACCCCCGCTCGGGTTTGAGGGCGCGAACCGACCAGCCCGGGATTTCGGGGGCTGATGCGGCGACGGACTCTGCGAGATCGAACAGCCTCGGGTCGCCATCCGCGGTGACGATCAGCTCGCAGAGTTCGTCGCTCGTCGAGAACTCGAGGTAGAGCCCGCGGTCGATCTTCTGCAAGCTCTCCAGAACGTCGTCGTAAACGGGATCATCCGCGGATCGAAGCCGAGCGAACTCCGCGCTTCGAATGGCGAAGATCTTCCAGAAGTCCGTCACGGAGTCTCGAGTGCTCACGGGGGCGGGTCCTCTCCCACAGCTCAGCACGGCGATCCCCAGGAGTGCGATCCGAGCGGTCCTCCAGCCTCCGATGTCGCTGGGCATCGATTCGGGCCCGTCCACGTCCGACTCGAAGCGTCGCTCATCCATCGGTAGCCCATGCGAGGAGCTTCTCGACCGTCGACCAGTTGCGCGTCGTGATGGTCTCGCCGAGACCGTCGAGCGCACGCTTCGCGGTCGGGCTCGTCAAGATGCCCGCGGGACAGTGCAAGTAGGCCGCGCGTTCACCCACGGCGATGCGGTCCGGCAACGCCACGGTGGTCGCGAGCCGTGCGAGGGACGCTGGGGGTCGCGCGGCGCGAGGGAAGATCACCAGGAGCTTCGAGGGATCGACTCCGGGTCCGGCGAGGCTGTTCTGTCGAGCGATGGTCCGGAGATCGGCGGTCGACTTCACGATGACCGGCACCTCGAAGTGGAAGTGGGACTCCAGCGCGCGCGCGATGTCCGTGGCGTGACGGGTCGCGCTCCGCGAGGTGTGAGCGAAGACCGCATTCCCGCTGTTGAGGAGCGTTCGCACATCGTCGTAGCCGAGTTCCTCGAGGAGCGAGCGAAGCTCCGCCATGGGGACGCGCTTCGCCTTGCCGACATTGATTCCGCGCAGGAGCGCGACGAAAGTGGGCATGTGCGATCCTCGCGACAGCCGGGCGTTCGTTCGTAGGGCAGTGGAGCTCGCGGATTCTACCCGGACCGCCTCATGAACCGCGACGGCCCACCCCCTGGGTGCTGTACGCCGGCTTCAGATAGGAGTCCGTTGAGAAACTGCTTTCGAGGCGAAAGCCCGAGATTCCAAGGCCAGTGCTTCCGGCGAAACGCAGTCGTATTGGCTCATACTTCGAGTTTCGACGGGTGTGCTGGGCGCAGGAAGCTCGGGCTCTCGGCCGGAATGAGTTTTTCAACGGACTGCTAGGCGATCAGGTGCTGCTCCAGGAGGAGGAAGCCCGTCGTGACGTGCCAACGGATCCAGATGCCCGAGGACGCGCGCGAACGCATCTTCTGCTGGACCTCGACCAGCAGCTACACCTTGCCGGCGTGCCGGAGCGAGGAGTTGAGCCGAGTACCCCCGCTTCGCCCCGAGAGGATCTTCACATCCCGAGGATCGGCCAGGTTGGGAGGGCAGGCGGCTCCGCAGGTTCGTCGACCGGCCGACGTAGAGGACCCCGAAGTTCCGCTCGAGGGGTCCTCCGTAGTTCGTGAACACGTAGACCCCGGACTGGCGCGGGATCGGGTTGCGGTCGTCTCGCACGATCGATGGGGAGGGGATCGCTCCAGCGAATCGCCGTGAACCAGGAGGGATCCGACATCGGTGCATTCCCTTCCCCATCGAGGAATCGTCCGACGGGTCGTGTTCACGGACAGGCGGTGTAGTCCGCACAGTCCAGACCCGAACCGTCGAGGTCACACGAGATGAACGGGAAGGGCGGCGCGGCTCCTCCCGTGTGGAGATAGGCCAACAAGTAGAGCGGATCCGCGATGTCGAGGACGGCATCGGCGTTCACGTCGTTCGCATCCGAACAGGAAGGGCTCGGGATCCCTCCGAAGAGGTGCGAGAGGATCGCCACCGCATCCGCGAGCTCGATCTGACCGTTGCCGTTGGCGTCCCCGCGACGGAACGGGTCGTCGCCGCCGACGCTTCCCGACGAAGTCGCGGTGGTCGACCCGCTCGGCGCCGACTCGAGACCGGCGTGGTTCAACGCCGAGACCTGATAGGTGTACGTCGTCCCCGGAGCGAGCCCTCCGTCGATGAACGAAGGACTCTCGGGGATCGCGACGAGTTGCCCATCGCGGTAGACGCGGTAATTGGCCAAGCCGCTCTCGGGATCGGTCGATCCTCCCCAGGTGAGGGTCACCGAGGTGGACGTCACCGTCGTCACGCTCGGGGTCCCCGGGACGGATGGCGGGGACCCATCCGACGACGGCGCCGTCGCGCCCGGGTCGGCTCCCCAGGTCACCTCGCTCGGCAGGTAGCCCTCGGCCGGACCTCCGGTCGCTCCGGCGTAGTGCGCGCCGTTGAGCCAGATCCAGCTCACCCCGTTGTCCTCGTGGTAGCCGGTGCGGAACAGGATCGCCTCGTGGGGCGGCAAGCTGGTCACCGTGCTCCCGATCTCCGTCTGGATCGTCGGGTAGAAGGAGACCAGCTCCTGCATACCGGAGACGGAGTCGCCGTACGCGTGGAAGCCGACGCTCGCGTTCGAGTAGTCGATCGCGGTGCCCTCGTCGACCTTCTCCTTCATCGTTCCCGTCGCATTCGCGAAGGTCCAGAGAATGATGTGGGTCTGCGGGGCGAGCGAGCGCAGGAGCGCGTAGCCGTTCTGCTCGAACGCGACATCGTCCGCGTCGTAGGCGCCGGCCCACCACTGGACCGGCTCGTTGCAGAACTCGTAGATCACGTGCGTCTCGTCCGCGTAGCGTGGTGCGACGACCGACCACCACGCGGTGGCGTCGGCGTCGTCGTGACCGCCGACCGGGTGGTAGTCGATGATCACGTACATGCCGAGGTCGCGCGCCATCTGGACCATGTCATCCATCACGTCGAGGGTGGTCAACGACCCGCTGACCGTGTCGTCGAGGTCGAGGCAGGTGCAGGCGTACCCGGGCCCGCCCGACCAGAGCTGCGGCGGCCGATACATGATCAGACGGATCGTGTTGAGGTGGAAGTCATCGCGCATCTCGGTCCACCACCCGACGTCGTACATCTTCGAGAGGTTCCACTGACCGTACGGCAGCGCCTCGCCCCGCAGCGGGACGCCGTTGTCCGCGCGAACCTGGTTGCCGATGATCTGCGGTCGGCCCCGCGCCCCGTCGGGCCCCGCCACGAAGACGTCGCCGACCCCGAGATTCGAGACGCCCGAAGCATCGGTCGCTCGGAAGGTGAAGAGATCCCCCCCGACGTGACCCGGATCGGGAGTGTAGGTGACGAACGGCGGACTTCCCGACACCGAAGCCTGGAGCGTCGCGGTCCCATGGACCGGCGGTGAGACCAGCTGGAACGAGGTCGTCGCCGGGTCGCCTCCGTAGGCGACGAGGAAGACGTCGACCGACTGGCCCTGGTCGACGACCACCGTTTGGTCGAGCACCGTGATCCCGCCCCCGACGGGCGGGGTGGCGAGTTGCTGGATCTGAGACGCGCTGAGTGCCGTCGAGTAGAGCCTCACCTCGTCGATGCGACCGTCGAAGTCGTTGGAGCCATCCCACTGACCGCCGATCAGGACGTCTGCGGTGGAAACGGGCAGCGATCCGGAGAGTCCTCCCTGGCTCGCGACTTCGATCCCGTCGACGTACAGGCGCAGGGTCGATCCGTCGTAGGTCGCGCCGACGTGGGTCCAGCCGGGGTGAATCGTCCCCCCGGAGACCCAACCCTTGTTGGCGATCTCGAAGAAGTAGTGGTTGGTGTAGTGCTGGGTCAGCACGAACGACCGCGACGAGGGATAGTCCCACCACGTGACGATGTCATCGGTCCCCGCCCCCGAGCCGACGTCGTTCGACACCCAGGCGGAGATCGTCAGTTGGCTCCAGGACGCGATTCCCAACGTCGCCCGGTCCACGACCACGCGCGAGTCCACGCCATTGAAGTCCAGTGCCGCTCCGGTGGAGCCATCGAACGTCCAGGCCGCATTCACGATCGTGCCGTGGTTCCCGCCACCAGAGCTGTCGGCGGCAATCGTCCCGGAACCCGTGTCGAACGCCCAATGAGCTTCAGGAGTGGGGAACGTCTGCGCTCCGAGCATCCCGGAGACGAGCAGACCGATCAGGCCGAACCAACGCGTTGTGCGCAAACCGTCCTCCTTCGTGGTCGACATGAGGAAAGCGCCCCGGTGGGCAAGGCGAGGGCCAGCGTCGTGAAGCCGTGCTGTGCGCTGAGATTGCGGCGCCGCAAGCCGCGCGGGGATCGATCGGCCACGGCGGATTGTGTTGGGCTTCGCGACAACGGAGGCGCGGCTCGCCGCGTCATCGGGATCAGCGCTCGACCTCGACCGCCGGGGATCCGGCGGCTTCGCTCACTCCCCCACTGCGAATGTGAATGTCGCGCTGCGGGAAAGCGATCTCGATGCCGGCCTCCTTGAAACGGGCGTCGATCGCCGCATTGATCGCGTTGACGGTGGAGATCCAGACTTCACGGGTCGGGATGTAGACGCGGAGCTCCAGGTCGAGCGTGCTGTCGCCGAACCGACGGAACAGGGTGTGAGGCGGAGGATCGTCCGCGACGGTCGGAGTCGCCTCGGCGATCTCCATCAGGATGTCCCTCGCCTGCTGCGTGTCGGAGCCATAGGCGACGCCGATGTTGAAGACGACTCGGGTCACTTGGTCGGAGAGCGTCCAGTTGATGAGCTGGCCGGTGATGAAGTCCTTGTTCGGCACGACGAGCTCCCGACGATCGTAGTCGGTGATCGTGGTCGCACGCATCCGGATGCGGGTCACCTTCCCCTCGATACTCCCGACGGTGACGACGTCGCCGATCCGGATCGGTTGCTCGAAGAGCAGGATGAGCCCGGAGACGAAGTTCGCGAAGATCTCCTGGAGACCGAAACCGAGTCCGACACCCATCGCTGCGACGAGCCACTGCACGCGATCCCAGCCGAGCCCGACCTTCGAGAGCGCGAGCCCGATCCCGATCCCGACGATCGCATAGGTACAGACCGTGGTCACGGCGTACCGAGAACTCGGCGCCATCGGCAGCCGATCGAGGATCGCGATCTGGATCGTACCCGGGAGATTCCGCGCGGCGAGAAGGGTCATGGTCGCGACGAAGACGGCGGTGATCACGTTGGCGACGGAGATCGGTGGATCGCCCCAGATCTTCTTGTCATCGAGCGCCTGGAGCGCCGGGAGCAGGTCCTTCCAGATCCACCAGACCCCGAGGAGGAAGACGAAGCCGATGATCGTTCGCAGCAGGCCGCGCGTCTGTTGGTCGAGCTTCGCCAGGCGTACGGTGTCCGACTCGGTCAGCGGCGCGCCTTCGTCGATCTCGCCTTCCTTCTTCCCGCTCTGCGACTGCTGCTCGACGCGCTTGCGCGCCTGATCGAGCGCAACGCGTCGGCGAACGACGAACAGCCAGCGCAACACGAGGCCGTGCGCCATCACGAGGACCAACGACAACTCCACGGTGCGCCAGAAGCCGCCGGAGAGGCGCAACGCGGTGTAGGAGTAGCCG
>JAGQRC010000176.1 GCA_020425835.1 Planctomycetota bacterium
CTCCTCCTGCGTGAGCTCGTGCTCTTCGGGGAACTCGCCGAGTGAGAGCCAGACGATCGGCTTCGGGCCGCCGCTGGCGGGATCGAGCGACGTCGCGATCTCCTCGAAGTGGGAGATCACCCGAGCATTCCGTCCCTTCGAGACGAGTTCCTCCCAGATGCAGAAGGTCGGCTCGTCCGCGACCGGTTTCGCCGGGTGGAAGATCACGTCGGTGCCGACGCTGATCACGACGATCGGGACGAACTTCGAGCAACTCGCCGCGGCGCGATCGCACATCGGATCGTCGGGGATCAGCGTCACCTCGTAGAGGCTGCTGCCGAACGGTGGGCTCGTGTCCGTGTAGCTCGTGGTCGGGCCGGGGAGCGTGGCGAGGAGCGTGCCGTTGCGCCGCACCTCGACCGAGAGCACGCCGGGGAGTGCCGGACCCCAGTCGAGCACGACATCGCCCGACACGAGGGTGCAGGTCACCGTGAACGGATCGAGACACGGGTTGCTCGAGCAGAGGACCGTCTCGGTCCAGGCGAGTGGGACGTCGACCGGAGTCTCGGCGATGACGCCATCGAGATCGTTCGGCGCGAAGACGATCGGCACCACCTCGATCGGCGGATGGTCGATCGGCGGCACGAGGGTGTTCTCGTTGCATCCGCTCATGAACGAGGCGTCCGCGCGAACGACGTAGTAGTCGAGCTCGAGCGCGTTGGTCGTCGCCCCGACCACGGTGAACTCGCCCGTCGGCTCGATCACGAAGCTCGTGCCCCATTGCGCGAGGGCGAAGCCGTACGACTGCGCGGTGATGAAGTTCCCCGCCCCATCGAAGCGGAACAGCGCGGCGTCGGTGAAGTCGCCGCCGACGTAGACGAGATCACCGTTGGGGAGCGCGCGAAGATCGCCGTTGGGGACCTGCTGCGACTTGTAGTGCGACCCGGTGTCCATGACACCGAATATGCGATCGTACCACTGGAGATTCCCCGCGGCGTCGAGACGGAACAGCTCCGTCGTATAGGAGTCGAGCAGCGTGGGCAGGTGACCCCCGACGATCGCGTAGCCTTGTCCCTGGGGCAGGACCGCGATCGACTCGCCGTCCTGGCCGCCATCGAGGTTCGCGTACTGGTTGGCCCAGATCGGATTCCCGAACATGTCGGTGGTCATGACGAACGTGTCCTGCGAGTTCTGCACGGGACCGCCGGTGAACTGTGAAGGAGAGTAGCCGGTGACGACGAAGCCCTCCGGGGTGGGCTGGACCTCGTTGAACGCGGTGAGGTTGAACGGTGCGCCGGCGACCGGATAGGTGCGCATCCACGTCAGACCACCGAGGTCATCGATCCGGAGCAAGAATCCGGTGAACCCGGCGAACCCATCCTCGACGGTGCCGCAGACGATGTAGCCGTCGCCCGGCACGTTGCGGAGCTCGAGCTTGGGCATGAACGTCCGACCGGGTGCCGCCGCGTACGAATAGGTCCAGAGAGGGTTTCCGAGGTCGTCGGTCTTCATCACGAAGACCTTGCGATCTCCGCCCGCGAACGAGTCGGAGTAGCCGACCATGACGTAGTGCGAGGGGTCATCGTTGGCGCGCCGCACGGCGATACCGCGACTCCGATCGCCCACTTCGTAGGCGCGATTCCAGACGATCGCCCCGTTGACGTCGAGCTTCGTGAGGCAAGCCGACCGGCTCACCGGAGGCATCGGTCAGGTGTACACCACGAGGCTCTGGTCGCCGCAGATGATCGAGCCGCCGTCGATCGTCCTCTCGACGCAGTTCGGTCGATCATCGAGGTTGCCCCCGAGTTGCCGCTGGAAGAGTTGGGCCTCGAGCCCCGCCGTCGTGGCGAGAGCTCCCAAGAGGGTGATCGACAACGAGATGCGCGAAATCACGGTGGGTCTCCTTCCCCGAGACCGAGCGAGGCTCGGTGTGTGCTTTCCTGTCGTTGGAATGGGGAGCCCCGTTTCCCGACGTCCGTGAGCCGGAAACTCCGAGATCCGCGAGATTCCGGGCGTCCGCCGCCACCGTTCCCGACTATTCTGCGGATCCCACCCCCCCCGGCGGGGGCTCTACGATCCAGGAAGGAGAGTTCGATGGCCCGTCACCTGATGCTCTGGGGAGTTGCGCTCTCACTGTTGGCCGGTTGTGCCGGACCGCTCCAACGCACGGTCACCGTTCAGAAGGCGACCGATACCCCCACCTTCGACGACGATGGTTCCGACGACTGGGAGGAACCGACGGAGTGGCGTCGCACCGACGACCATCGACGCCCGCGCGAGTTCCTGCGCGAGCCCTACGTCCAGGCGACCCTCGGCTACGCCGTTGGTGAGTACGACCACGAGACCCAAGGCTCGACCCTGGACGGCGACACCGCCGCGGGTCTGTTGCGATTCACGGCCGAGGGGGTCGGTCGACCCGGATTCGGCGGCGGCGTCGCGATCGAGTTCGGGGCGAGCGACGACGACCTCTTCGACGATGTCTCCGTCACCAATGGCGAAGCGCGGTTCTTCGACGCCTTCATCCACGCGACGTTTCGCCTGGCGCCGAGCCCCTACTTTCGCATGCCGGTGCGCGTCGGTCCCTACCTCCACGCGCTGGGACTCGAGTTCGATCCCAACACCGACGTGACGTGGGCGAGTGTCGGAGCCCGGGTGCAGGTCGAGCCGGAGGTCCTGGTCTACCGCGGTCCGCACGCCGAGGTCGGCATCTTCACCGAACTCACCGTCGGCGCTCACTCGACGCGCGTGGACCGCGACACCAACAACCCCCTGACGGATGACGAGTACGACACCGAGGGCTACACCGCCGGCGTGAGTGTCGGGGTTCGCGGTCGTTGGAAGGGTTTCACCGCCGGACTCGCGTACATCCATCGCACCATGCAGTTCGACGAGAGCGATCCGGAGAACGGCGTCTTCATTCGTGAAGCACGAGGCCAGTTCAACGGCCTGATGGCCGAGATGGGTTTCAGCTTCTGAGCGAACCGCCCGATGCGCGACGCCCTCCCGATGGACTCCATCGAGAGGGCGTCGTCGTCTCGTCCCGCGTCCGGAGCAGGGGCGCTCACGGGCAGGGATAGCTGTCGCAGCCGAGGCCGTCGGGCGTCGGATCCGGTCCGCAGAGCGACGGAGCCGGCAGTGGTCCGCCGCCGCCGAACAGGACGTTGAGGATCGCGATCGCGTCCCCGATGTCCACGTTGCCGTCGTCGTTGGCGTCGCACGCGTCCTGGCACGACGACGTCGCTCCGCCGCCACCGAACAACTGGTTGAGCAGGGTGATCGCGTCGGCGATGTTGATCGCTCCGTCTCCGTTGCAATCTCCGCGGACGAACTCCGGCTCCGCGGAGAGGAGTTGCTCGATCAGGAACGCTTTCGCCTCGATCTCGGGCAGCAGCGACTGGATGTCGAAGTAGTGCAGCGGATCGAGATCGAACCAGAAGGCGAGCGACAGTCCCTTGAGTTGGAACGCGAACTCCAACAGGCACGCCGCGGTGTCGAGGAGGTCCGGAGGGGTGGTCGGATTCGCCGCGAGGATCGCGTACAGGCGTCGAGCGTTGTCCTCGATGTCGCACGCGATCTTCACGAGCTCCTCGAGCAGGATCGGATCGGGGAAGATCGGATCGATCAGCGGGAGGAGCGAATAGAGCTCGAGGACTCGCTTGAGGATCGAGAAGTTCACCCAGAACGCGCTCGGGCAGACGGCGACGAAACCCTCCCACTGGTTGCTGCTCATGCCGCGCAGCCGGTACCCGGTCGGTCCGCCGGCCTCGAAGGTCGCGGACTTCACGCCGTCGTCCGCTTCGCCGTCCCCTTGCTCGTCATCGCCGTGGACGTCGTCCTTGTAGAAGATCCGGACTCTCTCCCCGCACTTCACGGCGCCGACGACGGTCACCGCGTGTCCGTTGACCCGATTGCCACCGGCGCCGAGCCAGCCGACGTAGGTGATCACGTCGCACCCGCGCTCGAGCGCGTTGAACAGATCGCACGGGTTGGGCGGGTTCGCTCCGAAGTCCGGCCGATACTCCACCGAGAGGCAGTCGGTCAGGTTCTTGTCGGCGAGGATTTGGTTCAAGCCGGTGAGATCGTTGTCCGGAATCGTCGAGGTGCCGTCGGCCTCGGTCGTCTGCATGGCCGTGCGGAACGCATCGTAGAGCTCCTGGGCCTCGTCGCACGAGTCCGGGAGTCCCAGGCAGTACATCTGGTTCATCCAGGCGAACGACCGCGCGTACGCGCCGGGGACGCAGTGGTTCTGCGCCTCGTCCACTCCGGGCACGCCACGGCGACGCGCCGCCTTCCAGATGACGGTGATCGGATCGGGAGGGAACGGGATCAAGATCGCTGGGGTCGGGATCACGGGGAGGGGCGTCGGATCGGGAGCGCGGACGACGGAGCCGGGGAAGTAGAACTGCTCCTGAACCGGCAACAGCAACGGCGGACCGAGCGGGGGCGCGGTGAGCTGGAGCGGCGTCAGCTCGATCTGCACGTCGACGCCGGTCATCGGGACGCCGGGCGGCGTCGGCAGCGGGAAGTCGTACGAGTAGTCCTGGAGTTGGCCCATGCCGTCGATCTCGATCAGCGCTTCGTTCTGGACCGCCCACTGGCCGTTGATCGTCGCGTTGAGCCAGAGGATCTGGCCGGTCGGCGGCTCGATCGCGGTCACCTTCAGAACGCCGTAGTTCGAGAACGGAAAGACGATCGTGCCGTCGGGACCGGTCCAGGTGTGCTGGTAGACCTGCACCTCGAGAATGGAGCTCGTCTGCGCGAGGAGTGCTGCCGGGGCCAGGAGCAACACCAGGACGGACAAGAGGTAACGTCGAGCGATCACGGGAACACCTTTCGGGCTGAAGTTGTCGTTCGACCCGGGGTTGATCCGTGAGCGCGGGAGCGGACCGAGTTTCTCGGAGAATCGTCGCGAGCCGAGCCCCGCTCGGCTCGCGAGCGCGCAGGTTCAGGGGCAGGCCGGCGGGACCGCGCAGCCGAGCGCGTCCGCCGTCGGGTCCGGGCCGCAGTCGACCCAGGGCTCGGGGGGAGGAACGGGGCCGACGAACAGCGCTCCGAGCAGGGTGATCGGGTCGCCGATGTCGATCGTGCCGTCGTCGTTGACGTCTCCCGCGTCCTCGCAATCGAGAGTCGCTGGGCCGAAGATCGCCGACAGCAGGGCGATCGCATCCCCGATGCCGATCGTCCCGTCGTCGATGATCTGACCGCGCTGGAACGATTGACAGACATCGAGGAGTCCATCGCCGTCGACGTCACCCCCGGCGGCGATGTCGCAGCTGTCGGGAACGCCGTTGCCATCGCAGTCGGGGAAGTCGACGAGATGGTTCCACCGGATGGTGACCGGGGAGAGCCGGTCCGGATCTCCATCACCATCGAGATCGACCCACTGTTCCCGGGTCGCGCTCACGGGAACGACATGACTCAGGGGGAACCCCGTCCCGTCGCCGAAGTAGAGGATCATCTCCTCGATCCCTTCGGTGACGCGGATCAACGCGACGTCCATCTCGCCATCGAGGTCGATGTCGACGATGCGGGTGTCGAGCACGGCCGGGGCGGCTTCCGCGGCGACGATCAGCGGCGCTCCGAAACCTCCCGCGCCATCGCCGTAGGCCACGGCGAGCAGCGTCGCGAAGTCCGACCACGCGGCATCCAGGTCTCCGTCTCCGTCGAGGTCTCCCAGTGCGACCTCCGTCGGCGTCGCTCCCGTCAGGATCGGATTCCCGCGGACCAACTCCCCGCTGGCGGTGCCGAACAACACGACGAGTCGGTTGTCCGAGGAAGGCTGCACGATGTCGCCGAAGCCATCGCCGTTGATGTCGCCGACCACGTACTCGACCCCCACACCGCCGGTGCCACCGATGGCGGGAGCGGCGGGAAAGAACTGGCCCGTGCCATCCCCGACGTGGACGATGATCGTGTAGGTCCCGCCTTCGAGCTTGGCGTCGACGACGTCGGCCAGCCCGTCGCCGGTGATGTCGTGGAGTCGGCCCACCTGGATGCTCGTCGGGAGCGGCTCGAACTCTCCGGTCGCGGTCGCGTGAAGGTAGACCATCTCGAATCCATCGCACACGCGGACATCATTCCGACCGTCGCCGTCGATGTCCCCGATCTCGAAGGCGGTCGTGGGGATGTCGAACTCGGAGTGGAACGCGAACGCGCCGTTTCCGAGACCGACGTCGAACCGGAGCCGCTGGACGTCGGAACTCGGGGTGAGAAAGCGACGCACGAGATCGGGGATCGCATCGCCGTCGAGATCGATCGTGTGGGCCTGGACCGCGGACTCGGCGAAAGGAAGGACGCCGAAGTCGATCGCACAGGGCACGGGGAGCGCGAAGCTGGTCGAGGGAGCGGTCATCGCGAGGGCGGCGACGACTCCCAGACAGGGAAGTACGTTTCGCATGCTGGACGCCTCTTCATGGTCAGGTAGGGTTGAGCCAACGATCCCCCATGGGGTCACGTAGGGGCGTCATTGCGAGGGCAGAGAATCAGGGAATGCAGTGGATCGGGGTCTCCGACGACCCCTGAGAAGGGTCAGCCATGCCTCAACGGTCCCGCCGGCACATCGCGCTCGGGCTCCTGTTCGCGCTCGTCGCGGGTTCCCTCCGAGCCGACGACAAGGGAGCCTGGCCCCGCGAGGTCCGTCGAGCGGGTGAGACGATCAAGGCGCGCGAGTGCCTGGATCACGTGAAGTACCTCGCGTCGGACGAGCTCGAGGGGCGGGAGTGCGGCTCCGAGGGCGGCCGGCGCGCGAGCGAGTACATCGCCGAGCAGTTCCGACGGATGGGGCTCGAGCCGGGAGGCGTCGACGGAACCTTCTTCCAGCCCTTCTCGGTGCGGATGAAGAGCCAGAGCGAGGGCTCTCTCGAGCTCGCGAACCGGCTGGTCTTCTATCGAGAGCTGGCCGAGAAGAAGCCGACCGATTTTGCGTTGGTCGGTGACTTCGTGCCGCACGAGAAGTCGGCAGAGCGCTCGGTGTGCGGGCCGCTCGTCGTGGTCGACCCCGGGGGCAACCCGACGGTTCCCGTCCAGGGCGCGATCGGTCTGGTCCCCGCCGCGGGCGATCCGCCCGATCTCACCGCGTTCACGGCGTGGATCGATGCCGGACTCTTGGGTCTCGTGCTGCTCGAGTCGGAGACGCGTCGCTTCGAGTCG
>JAGQRC010000177.1 GCA_020425835.1 Planctomycetota bacterium
GCAGTAGGCAAGCGTCGCCCGATCGGGACGGCGACCTATCCGCCCCCCCGGCGAGTACGCGTCGTCGTTACGAACTTTGCGGTTGGCCGTGTAGTGGTTGATCATCGAGTCCATGTTCCCCGCGCTGACTCCGAAGAAGAGGCGCGGGCGCCCCAACGCTCGGAACGCGTCGGCGGACCGCCACTCCGGCTGGGCGATGACCCCGACACGAAAACCGAACGCCTCGAGAACTCGACCGAGGATCGCCGTCGCGAAGCTCGGATGGTCGATGTAGGCATCGCCGGTCACGAGGATGACGTCGAGCTCCTCCCAACCGCGATCGCGGACCTCGTCCCGGGTCATCGGCAGCGGTCGCGCGAGACGGTCCGGGCACGTGGAGGAGAGCACGGAGACTCGCCGTCCCCTGGAATCGGTTTGCTGGGGGAGATCGAGCGGTTGGGACGACCCCGGAACCGGCGGATCGAACATCGCCGACCAGGACGGCACATCACCGTCGAGCATGGGCGACGAGTCAGGGGAGGTATCGGACATCGGATCGGCCCCTTCGATGGCCCTCCGTCCGTGCCGCCGATCGTTCCTCCGACGTCCGGTGACGACGAGGAGAGCGTCCGACGAGGCGACTCGCGAAGGGATCCTTGGACCCCGCGGGACCGGCGCCGAGAGGACGCCGCTACTGCTCGCCGTTCGGAGGCGAGATCCCGAAGCGGGGTTGACCCGACAGCTTACCGGCCCGAGTCCGATCCAGGAACCCCGAACGAGCCGTCGGGAGACCCGGGTCGAGGGGACCGATCCCGGGTCGTGTCACCCCGCGGTAACCGATCCGACGATCGTGCAATCCGACCGGCCACGCGCCACGATTCCGCGCTCCTGCCGGCGGACCCCGAGAACGAAACCGGCATCAGCGAACAGTACGGGAAACGCAGCGCTCCCGCCCTCGAGTCTCTCTCCGCGACGATCCGTCACCTCGAGAGCTGGCTCGAATGAGGGGCGGGAACTCGCGAAGAGGGGCTTCGGTCGCGAAGCCACGAGAGGAGTTCTGATGGCCCGAGTGCAAACGCTTTCCGCCACCCAGTTCTTGGCCGACGCCACGCAACGCCGAGGACTCGAGCTCGTCCACCTGACGTCGCCGCTGTTCAGCGGCTGCAAGTACGTCAGCCAGCAGATGGCCGAGTTGGTCGACGTGTTCGATCCGACGATCGGGTTCAGCGAGGTGACGGTCGAGCTCCAACAGGCGAGCGTGATCCGCGCTCTCGGGATCGAGCAACTCCCGACGCTCCTTCTGCTGCGCGACGGAGAGGAAATCGAACGATTCCAGGCGATCCTCTCGACCGAAGAACTGCGCGAAGTCCTGGAAACATGCGCGAGCTTCTACGGGTCGACGACCGCGGACGACCACGCCTGAGCGCGACGGGAAGGTTCCCAGACACACACCTTCCCACCCCATTCGCGTCCGCCGCTCCTCGGAGCGGATTCGGACGTCCCGCCTCAGAGCCCAGAAGGCGCCTCCGGATTCCGGAGGCGCCTTTCTTTTCGGCCGCGGCGGGTTTTCGGCCGCGGCGGGACGGTGCCCGCTCCGGCCGTTCCCGATCTCAGCGACGTCAGCCGTTCGAGAGCGACTGCCCGGCGATGGGAAGATCCCGGATCCGACGCCCGGTCGCCGCCGCGATCGCGTTGGTCACAGCCGCCGACACCGGCGGCACGGCGGGCTCGCCCATGCCGCTCGGAAGACGATCGCTGTCGACGATCGCGACGTGGACCCGGGGCATCTCTCCGATGCGCAGCAACGGATAGTCGTGGAAATTGCTCTCCTGGACGACCCCGTTCTCGACGGTGATCGCGCCGCGCAACGCATAGGTCAACGCGAACGCGACGCTCCCCTCGACCTGAGCCCGGACCGTGTCCGGGTTCACGACTCGACCGCAGTCGACGGCCGCATGGACGTCGAGCACGCGAACGTCGTCGCCCTCGACGACGACTCGTGCGATCATGGCCACGTAGGTCAGGAAGCTGGTGTGGACAGCGAAACCGACCCCCTCCCCCGCAGGGAGCGTCGCCCCCCAGCCACTCTCCTGGCGGACTCTCTCGATGACCCCTCGCAACCGTCCCCGATCGAACTCGTACCCGGACGACGGCTCCCCCGGCTCTCCGAGGTGCTCGAGATGGAACTCGATCGGGTCCTTGTCGGCAGCCCGAGCGAGTTCGTCCATGAAGGAGTTCACCGCGTGCGCATGGAAAGTGTTGCAGACCGATCGGAGCCATCCGATGCGCAACTCGGAGATCAGCCCACCCGCTTCGAGTCTGAGATTGGGGACTCGATACGGATTGTTGGCGAACCCCATCGAGAGCTCCCCGCCACTCGGCCGATTCGCCCGGGAGTCGAACGTGGACATCAACGATGGGAACGCCGTGCGATGCGTCCAGCTGGTGATGCGTCCCTGATCGTCGAGCGTTCCGCGGAGCCACTGGGCGTTCTGCGCCCGATAGAATCCGTGGCGGATCTCGTCTTCGCGCGTCCACGTCAGCTTGACCGGGGACCCGACCGCCTTGGCGATGGCGACCGCCTCGAGCACGAAGTCCGGTTTGGACTTTCTGCCGAAACCGCCGCCCAAGAGCGTCACATGGACGGTGACCCGATCGACCTGCATGCCGAGGAGCTCCGAAGCGGCGCGCCGTGCCCACATGGGATGTTGGGTCGGCGCCCAGATCTCGCATCGATCCGCCGTGACGTGCGCGGTGGCGCAGGGTGGCTCCATCGGGGAGTGCGCGAGGTGCGGTCCCCGGTACATCGCCTCGATGGTCCGAGCCGCACCGCGGGCCGCCTCTTCGACGTCCCCCTCGTTGCGGACGACCGCCTGAGGCTTGGAGACGATCGAGTCGAGAGCTGACTTAAGAGTCCCGGTCGACTCGTGAGGCCCCTCCTCGATCTCCCATTGCACGGACAGGGCCCGACGGCCTTGGAGCGCGGCCCAGGTGTTGTCCGCCACCACCGCGACGGCGCTGTTCGTCAAGCCCTGGGCCGGCTCGATCGCCACGACGTGACGGACGCCGGGGATCGCCTTGGCGGCCGTGGCATCGAACGAGCCGAGCTTGCCCCGCTTGGTCGGGCATCGTTCGAGCGAAGCGTGGAGCATGCCCGGGACCACCACGTCGATGCCGAACTGCGCGCGCCCACACGCGACATCGCCCTGGTCGATCAATCCACGCGGCTTTCCAACGATGGTCCACTCCGCCGGATCTCGGAGCTCGGGCGCGTCGGGAACCGTCTGCTTCGAGGCCGCCTCTGCGAGGGCGCCGTACGTCGCGGACCTCGCCGAGTCCGGGTGAACCACGCTGCCCGCCTCGGCGCGGCACTCGCTCGCGTCGACACCCCATTGCTCGGCCGCTGCCGCGATCAACATCGCGCGGGCTGCCGCACCCGCTCGACGAATCGGATCGAAGTTCCCGCGGATCGTCGTGGAGCCGTCGGTGTTCTGGTCACCGAACCGCGGCTCGCCGTCGGCCTTCTCCACCCGGACGCCGGCGGGATCGACGCGGAGCTCCTCGGCGAGGAGCATCGCCAGCGATGTTCGTACGCCCTGCCCCATCTCCGACCGGTGCAGGATGAACCGAATCGCGCCACCCGACTCGACGGTCAGGTAGGCACTCGGCTCGAAGGTCGTACCCTCGGGCGCGGTCGCACCGAAGATCGCGTGCACGCCCGCCACATCGGTGTACCAACCGACCACCAACCCCGCCCCGATCCCCGCGGTCCAGCTCAGGAATCCCCGACGGGTCAACTCGGGACCGGCCGACGAGGAAGTCTCCCCATGGATCTCGACCATCACCGCTCTCCCTTCCGGCCGAGTTCGGCCGCACGGAGCACTGCCGCACGAATCCGCGGGTAGGTCCCGCAACGACACGCGTTGCCTTCCATCGCGTCGTGAATCTCCTCCTCGCTCGGGTCGGTGTTCCGAGCGAGGAACGCGGCCGCGTTCATGATCTGTCCCGCCTGACAGTATCCACACTGGACGACGTTCAGCTCCGCCCAGGCGCGCTGGACGGGGTGGGTTCCGTCCGCGGAGAGGCCCTCGATCGTCGTGATGGCGCGACCCCGGGCGGCAGCCACCGGGGTGATGCAGGAGCGGACCGCCTCTCCGTCGATGTGGATCGTGCACGACCCGCAGAGACCGGCACCGCATCCGAACTTCGTGCCGGTCAGCCCCGCGACATCTCGAATCGCCCAGAGCAGGGGCATGGTCGGCGAGACGGTGAGACGGTGCTCGACCCCGTTGATGGTCAGCGCAATCGAACTCGGTGCCTGAGCTGGCGCCGCGGCCTCGGACATGGATCCTCCTCCGAGAAAGTCGGGGGGCGGCGCGGACGCCGCGGGGAACCGTCCGTCACCTCGACTCCCGGGGTTCGGCGGACGACAGCCGGGATTATGCTCGATTCCTTCTCGCGGTTGGAGATTCCGCGACAAGTGGTTGAAAAACGAGGATGGCGGCCCGATCTTCCCAACGCGCCCCCTCGACTCGGGAAGCTCCCACGATGCCAGAGCCAGCCATCGACGTCCCCACGTGCGAGACCGCCGCCCCATCGCGCATCGTCGGTCGGACTCTCGCGGCGGCGTTCGGCGTCTTCACGCTCCTCAACTCCGTGGGAGAGTGGCTCCACCGCGGGTTCGAGGCGAACCTCTGGTGGCTCGATCTCCCGTACCGCGATCCGACGCTTCGATCCTTGACGTTCGCCGGGCTGGGACTGACCTTCATTCGAATCGGCGTTCGACCCCCACGAGGTCGGCGCGGACGATGGCTCGCGACCGCGATCGTGCTCGCCGTGGTCGGCGTCGCCCTCGTGAACACTGCGACCTTCTACCAGCTCGTGCGATCGGCCTCGCTCCGATCCCGATTCCCGGTTCCGTTCTCCGCCATCGTGGCGGTGTCGATCTCGTGGGTCGCGGTCTCGCTGCTCCTACCCGATCGAACCTCCGCGCGCCGGCGACGCTTCGGTGCTGGGCCTCGACACCTCTTCGCGATCCTCCTCTTCGGCGCGCTGATCCTCTTCTTCCCCCTCGCGCAGATGCTCTGCTTCGGCAACACCGACTATCGACGACCGGCGGACGCCGCGGTCGTGTTCGGCTCGCGGGTCTTCTCGGACGGAACCCCATCGCTCGCGCTCGCCGACCGGATGCGCACGGCGATCGAGGTCTTCCGCGAAGGGCTCGTCGATCACCTGGTCTTCTCCGGAGGGCCCGGCGATGGGGAGTTCCACGAGACGGACGTCATGCTGAACATGGCCTTGGAGGCGGGTGTTCCGCGTGACGCGATCATCGTGGACATCGCCGGCCTCGACACCTGGTCCACGGTGCTCCACTGTCGAGCGATCCTCGCCGAGCACGGGTTCGAGCGACTCCTCGCGGTCAGTCACTTCTACCACCTGCCCCGGATCAAGATGACGTTCCACCGCGCGGGCATCCGGCAGGTCTACACGGTTCCCGCTCACGAAACGCGTCGATTGCGACGTCTGCCCTACTTCATGCTGAGGGAAGTCATCGCCTTCTGGGCCTACTACCTCCGTCCGTTGGCACCGGGAAGCGAAGGGATCCGATGACCCTCCGCGTCGTGACCCTGCCACTCGTGGCAATCCTCGCGACGGCGCTCTGGCCAGCGGCCCGCGGCGACGATCCCCCGAACCTCACCGCGACAGGACATCGCATCGGGGGGCAACCCGGTGCGCTCCCGTACGCGGCGAGCGAGGTGGACGCGCTGCGCGCCGCGGTCGACGCCCTCGGTGCGAGCTACGCGCCGCGCACGCGACATCGCGATGAGTCGGGCCACGCCCGTTTCACGAACCGACTGGTGCTCGAGGACAGCCCCTACCTCCTCCAGCACGCCCACAACCCCGTCGACTGGTACCCGTGGGGTGACGCCGCGTTCGAGCTCGCCGAGCGTCTCGGACGCCCCGTCTTCCTGAGCGTCGGCTACTCCACCTGCCACTGGTGCCACGTGATGGAGGAGGAGTCGTTCGAGGACCTCGAGATCGCTCGGTTCCTCAACGAGAACTTCGTCGCGATCAAGGTGGATCGAGAACGTCGTCCGGACGTCGATGCGGTTTACATGGAGGCGGTCCGGCTCATGACGCGAAACGGAGGTTGGCCGATGACGGTCATCCTCCGTGCCGACCGACGACCGGTGTTCGGCGGCACCTACTTCCCCCCGCGCGATGGTCCTCGCGGTCCCGGGCTCCTCGGCATCCTCCAGCAACTCGTGAAGGTCTTCCGCGAGGAGCCGGAACGGGTCGAGGAGCGCGCGACGATCATCGCCGATGCGCTCCGCCGACAGGCCACGTCGACCGCTGGACGTACGGTTCCCGGCGTCGACGCCGTCGTCTCCCACGTCGACCGTTTGCGCGCTTCCTTCGATCCCGCGAACGCGGGCTTCGATTCCGCGCCGAAGTTCCCCCAACCCTGTCGACTCGATCTCTTGCTCCGCTACCAACGGCGGGCGGGAGACCTCCGAGTCCAGAGCATGGTCGCTCGAACGCTGGCCGCCATGGCCAACGGCGGCATCCACGATCACGTCGGTTCCGGCTTCCATCGCTACTCGACCGACGCTCAGTGGCTCGTGCCGCACTTCGAGAAGATGCTCTACGACAACGCACAGCTCGCGGTGACGTACACCGATGCCTATCGAGTGGAGCCCCACGACGGCGCGAAGCGGATCGCCACCTCGATCCTCGAGTTCGTGCTCCGGGACCTCACCTCACCCGAGGGCGGGTTCTACTCGGCGACCGACGCGGACAGCATCGGACCGAGCGGAGAGCGCGAGGAGGGCTACTACTACACCTGGACCCCCGAGGAGGTTCGCGCGGTCCTGACCGGACGGGAGCTCGACGCCTTCCTCAGCCATCATCCGCTGACCGAGTCCGGGAACTTCGAGGGGCGCAACATCCTCCACGTCACGCGATCGCGGACCGAGTCCGCGCGCGCCATCGGCGAGGCCCGACCCGAGTTCGAGCTCCTGCTCGATCGCGCTTACACGAAGCTCCGTGCGCGGCGTGCGGAGCGACCCCGTCCGCTGCTCGACGACAAGATCATCACCGGATGGAACGGCCTGACCATCACCGCGCTGGCCCGCGCCG
>JAGQRC010000017.1 GCA_020425835.1 Planctomycetota bacterium
CGCGGAGCTCGATCGCATCCTCGATCGCCCCGCCCTCGCGGTACTACCGCTCGAGGAGCAAGGAACCTGGGAGATTCGTCGGCTCCAGTCGTTCGTGTCTCGCCTTGATCGAGCGCGCGGGTCTCGCGATGGGTTCGCGGACGACGTGCGACTCTGGAAGAAGTGGCGTGATCAGCTCGGTCGAGCACTCGGAGTCGCCGACAGCGTCGAGGCCTTCGAGTTCTTCGCGCACCTCGCGTCCATGAGTGACGAGGTCGGGTCGGCGCTCGCGATGTCGCCGTTCGCGACGACCCACGATCTTCGAGGGCTCGCGGAGTGGAGCCGGAGTGGTGATGTATTCGGCGATGGGATTCGCGCGGTTCGACTCGAGTATTCCCGGAACGCCCCACGACTCGATGCGATCGCCGACTCGGTTCGGCGCGCGGGTGGCTTCGATGTCGCGTGGCAAACCTACTTGCCCCATCGAACCCGCAACTCCTACGCCGGCGCAGCCCGTCAGGTCGTGCGCGCGTTGACGCAGCACGAGCGAAGGCCGCTTCGATCGCCCTATCGCCACGACGGTTGGGGACGTCTTCAGGAGTCCCACGGGGGCAACACCATCGGTCAGCGCGTTCTTCGTCATCAGCTGAGCCGCTTCACGGACGTCCACGCATTGGCCGTCCGTCTCGAGCGCTCCATCGCCCTTCGAGTGTTGGTCGCCGCGATCCGCGGCTTCGAGCTCGAGCACGGTCGCTTCCCGGAGACGATCGGTGAACTGGTCCCGAGTTGGATCGCCCCTCGACAGCGAGAGGTGTTGCCGCCTGGGATTCGATTCGATCCGTTGCGACGTTGGGTGGGGTGGGATCTCCCGGTCGACCGGACCCGTGCGAAACCGCCACGTGTCGGGATCGCACCGCCCCCCTCGGTCGACACCGAGTGATCGGCCGCCGTCGAACGCGGAGAATCTGCAGAAACCGTCTAAAAATAGGATCTTGAACGGCGGCGATGGGCTGTTCGCCCCGTCTTCGACAAGCCGCTTGCCTCGAGGTTGTTTGGCTATTAAAACAAATGTTACCTAGTTGATTCACCCATCGCAGAGTTCGCCCAAGGAGGCTCAGCCATGTTCGACCGCTCTTCGTGGATCGCCGCGGGACTCGCCCTCGCGATCCCCACGGTTCTCGGCGCCCAATCGCCGATCGCCAGTCTCCCGACGCTTCCGCCCGATGCGATCCTCGACACGCTCTACGTGGCCGACTTCACCAACGACGCGATCTACGCGCTCCGGGATCTCGACGCCGACGGCGATGCGAACGACCCCGGCGAGATCCAGGTCTTCTTCGACACGACCTCGCCCGATCCCAATCTCCACCTCGCGACGCCGCGCTACGTCGCGGTCGGTCTCGACGGCGCGGTCTACGTCGGAGACTCGAACAAGGACTTCATCCTTCGCCTCGAGGACATCGATCTCGACGGCGCGGCGAACAGCGCGGGGGAGGCGACGGTCTACTTCGACGCGGCGTCGTCCTCGATCGGTCTCGCTTCGATCTCGAACATCGTCTTCGATCAGGAGGGGTACCTGTACCTCTCCGACACCGGCACCAGCAGCACTGATCGCGCGGTCTTCCGAATCCGCGACGACAACGGCGACGGCTACTGCTCGGAGGCCGACGGTGAAGTGCTCGTCGTCTTCTCGTTCAATACCACGACCGGCCTCCCGATCGAGCGACCCTCGGGCCTCGCGATCGACAACGACGGTTCACTGATCGTCTCCGACTATCAGAGCGACTTCGTCTACCGGTTCGTCGACACCCTCGGTCTGGAGGATGGCGATGCGAACGACCCCGGCGAGCAGCTGCTGGTCTTCGAGTCGATACCCGGGAGCGTCGAGCTCAACTTCGCCGAGAACATCGCGTTCGGCCCCGGGGACTTCGGCTTCAGTCGGCCCCTCTACGTCAACGCCGGTCCCACCGAGGATGTCGTCTGGCGCTTCTTCGACAGCGACGGGGACGGACTCTGGTCGAACCCGACCGAGACGACCGCCTTCTGGGATGTCAGCCAAGCCGATGGAATCGTTCCGGCCAACGCTCGGACCCTCGCGGTGACGCCGGAAGGGGTGGTCTACGCGCTCGAGGCGGGCTCCGGAGCGGTCGAGGACCAGATCGTCGTGCTCGAAGACATGAACAGCGACGGCGACGCGAACGACCTGGGTGAAGCGCGCATCTTTGCCGACAACACCAACATGTCCGGGGTGCTCTTCGCGCAGCCGCAAGGGATGGCGTTCGCCCTCGACTTCGGACCCGGACCGGAGCCGGAGTTCGTTCGCTCGGACTGCAACGTCGACGGCGGCACCGACATCGGCGACGCGGTCTTCACGCTGAACTTCCTGTTCTCGTCGTCGGTCACGCTGCTGTGCGAGGACGCGTGCGACTCGAACGACGACGGCGCGATCGATATCTCCGACGCGGTCTTCTCGCTGTCGTTCCTGTTCGTCGCCGGCTCGTCGTCGCCGCCTTCGCCGTATCCGAACTGTGGCCTCGACGTGACGATGGACTTGTTGTCGCCGTGCCCGGCGCTCCTGACCTGTCCCTGATCGATCCCCAAACCTTGCTCAACCCACGGGCCGGCGCGCGATCTTGCGCGACCGGCCCTCTGTGTTTCCCGCTCGACGCTCGGGTCCGGCCCGGGTGGCGGGTGAGGGAGGCGAGGGGGGTCGGGGGCAACGCGGGCGCGGCCCGGGCCTTGGGGGTGGTTGGTTCCCGCTCGAGGCTCGGGGGTAGCGCGGGCGCGCCCGGGCGGCGGCGGGTTGGGTCCCGCGCGCGCCTGGGCCGCTGGGTCGTTCAGGGGCAGTACGGGGCGGGGTCGCAGACGAGCGTGTCGATCGTGGGGTCATCTCCGCAACCGCCCGTGGGAGACGGCAGCGGGCCTCCGCCGGAGAACAGGTGGGTCAGCAACACGATCGGGTCCGCGATGTTGACGGCTCCGTCATCGTTCGCGTCGCACGCATCTTGGCAGGGGAGGGGATCGGCGAGCTCGAAGAGTGTCATGAGGATCCGAATCGCATCGGCACAGTCGATGAGCTCATCGACGTTGCAGTCTCCGCGCGAGAACGCGGCTTCCAGCTCGTAGACGTAGGCTCCACCCGGCCCGGTTGTCCCGGGTCCTACGCACTGAGCGCCGACCCAGACCTGATCGTTCGTGACCGCGATCGTCCGGCTCATGCTGTTCAGTGGCTCGGAGGGCGGAGCGATGAGTTTGCGCGCCTCGACCCAGGCCGGACCGATCTTCGCGAAGAGGTAGGTCTGCGTCGCAGCATCGCAGCCGATGCCGCCGTAGGACCCGATCGCCATGTACGGCCCCTCGACATCGATCACCAGACCGAATCCGCCGGCCGGAGGAGGCACGCTCGACGAGAGCTTCTGCACTTCCGTCCACGTGGATCCGTCGTCGTGGAGGACGTAGACAGCCCCCGCATCGCCCTCGGCGCCGATCGCGGTGACGAACATGAAGTCGTCTTGGAGCGAGACGGTCGCGCCGAACCCCCAGAACGGCGCCGCGTCCGAAGCGGTCAGGACCTCTTGGAGGGAGAACGACGATCCTGTTCGCGTGTACACATAGGCCGCTCCACCGGGGGACTGTCCACTCGCGCCGACGACGAGCGTATCGGCGTCCAGGTCGACGTCGATACCGAAGAGATCCGCATCCGGTGGCGAGAGGAGCTGTACCTGGTCCCAAGCGGTGCCCGACCACTCGTACACATAGGCCGCACCGGTGGTGAAGTCGTGCAGCGAGTCACCGACGACGAGGGTGTCTTCGTGGAGCGCCAGCGCGCGACCGTACCCTGCTCCGGAGCTCGCGAGCTTCTGCTCCTCGAGCCAGGTCGACCCGTCGAATCGAAAGAGATAGACGAACCTCGGTGAGCTGTTGTTGGTCGCCGAAACGGCGACCACGTCACCGTGGATCGCGACGACGTCCCCGAACCGATCGTCGAAGCCTCCGTCCGACGCGACGAGCTTCTGTTCCTCGACCCAATCTCCACCGATCCTCCGGAAGATGTAGGCCGCACCCGCGCCAGAGGCCATGTCGTCGTCGCCCGGCGCCCCGACCACCGCAATGTCGCCGTCGACGGCGAGGGCATCGCCGAACCGATCGGACGGGTCTCCGTCCGAGGCGAAGAGCACCTCCGCGTTGGACTGAACGGGAACCTGGGCGTGGAGCGGCACGTGAACACACAACGAAGAGACCGCGACAAGAGCCGAGATCATCAGTTTTCGCATCGACTGCTCGTTTCCAAGACGGGAAATGGTTGGGGGTGCGACGAGGGACGCGGGCCGGCGAGCTTGCTGGGTCGCATGGAGTCGGTGAGCCGACACTTCGGCTCGAGGCGTTCCCCACCCAAGTCGCGACGACTTCGCTCCGCGCTGTCCAGCAATCGGACGGTCGGACCTTCGGAGATGGATGCGTCGATGGTGGGCGACGGGGCTACGAATTGCGCTCGCGTCGTCTGCTGTCGAGCCCCAGGGTGTGGGACAAGTCGATGCAGTAGAGGCGGTTGCCGGGTCGCGAAGGCCCGGACCCCTCCCCTGGAATGGACCACGCCCGGCCTGCGCCGCACTTTCGAAGCGCCTTCTCGTAGCCGTCGGAGGTCCTGCCGACGCATCCCCTCGCGAGGGTGGTGACGTGGTCGCCGTCGCCTCCAGGGCTTCTCATCGACGGCAGGTGGAAACATCGACGCACTCGTCCCATGGGCCACTAGAATGGAGGGCTTTCGGTTCTCCCTTCCCCGAGTCAGCTCATCGATGAACGATCCGAACTGTTCCGATTTCGACGGTCTTCTCGACGCGAACTACGAGATCCTCTACCAACAGCTTCGCGAGACCGCGCACCGTTGGATGCGAGGCGAGCCGGCGGGCCACACGCTGGACGCGACGGCGCTCGTCCACGAGTCCTACCTTCGGCTCCACAAGTCGGGGATCGAGTTCGAGAGCGCCGACCAGTTCCTCGCTTACGCCGCGATCGCCATGCGCCGCATCCTGATCGAGCGCGCCCGGCGGATACGGGCGCTGCGCCGTGGCGGGGATCATGAGCGGCTTCCTCTGAGCCGGGTGACCATCGTTCACACCGAGACACCTCTGGACATCGAGGCGTTGGATGACGCTCTGAACCGCCTCGGTCAGATCGCCCCCGCGTACTCGGATGTCGTCATGCTTCGCTTCCTCCTCGGACGCAGCGTCGAGGAGACGGCGAGGGCGTTGCGTTGCTCGCCGGCGAAGGTCAAGAAGGACTGGAAGTTCGCGAAGGCGTGGCTCCAGGTGGAGCTCGGCCTCGACAGCGATGAGGCGCGTGACACGGGAGAGGTTCGATGAGCGACGAGTGGGCCCGACTTCCCGATCTCTTCGACAGAGCTCTCGCGTTGCCGGCGGACGAGCGCGACGCCTTCGTGGAAGAGCACTGCCGCGACGCGGAGTCCGCAGAGCGTCTGCGACGCATGCTCCGCGCAGCCGACCAGCCGAGCTCCGTCGAGCTCGACCTGGATGTCTGGGCGACGCTCTCCGGCCCCGAAGTGAAGCTGCCCAGTCCGACCAGCATTCCCGGGTTTCGGCTCTTGTCTCGGCTCGGCGCCGGGGGAGCCGGTGTCGTCTACCGGGCTCAGCAGGCCAAGCCGCAACGCATCGTGGCGATCAAGGTCCTCGGAGGAATCCTGGGCAGTCCCAGCGTCGAGGCGAGATTCTCCTACGAGTCCGAGCTCCTGGGGCGTCTTCAGCATGCCGGGATCGCGCAACTCTACGAGACCGGCACCTACGACTCCGGCTTCGGACCGCAGCCCTACTTCGCGATGGAGTACGTGGAAGGCTCCGACCTCATCTCCTACGCGGAGGAACACTCGCTGGCGGTGCGCGAACGCCTGACGTTGATCGTCGAAGTCTGCGAAGCCGTTCAACACGCCCACTCCAACGGGATCATCCACCGGGATCTGAAGCCGGCGAACATCCTGGTCACCCAGGGGGCGCGCCCCAAGATCCTGGATTTCGGCGTCGCGAAGCTGACGCAGTGGGAAGGGTCCCACGACCCTCGGAACACCCGCACCGGGCAGATCCTCGGGACGCTCGCCTACATGAGCCCTGAACAAGCGTCGGGCCGCGCGGCATCGGTCGACGCGCGGAGCGACGTCTACTCGATCGGCGTCATCCTGTACGAACTGTTGACCGGGACCGTTCCGATCGACGTCGCCGCCCTCGGGTTTCCAGAGGCGCTCCATGCGGTCCAGAATCAGGAGCCCACGCGGGCCAGCTCGGTCGACACTGCGTATCGTGGCGACATCGAGACCATCCTCGCCAAGGCGCTCGCCAAGGATCCCCAACGGCGATACTCGACCGTGGCCGAGCTCGGCGCCGATCTCGTGCGTCACCTCAACTACGAGCCGATCATGGCGCGACCCGCGAGCGCTCTCTACCGCGCGACTCGCTTCGCGCGCCGACATCGAATCGTCGTGGGATCGGTGAGCCTATCGCTCCTCGTCCTGGTGATGGGGCTGGTCGGCACGACGCTGGGTTTCCTCTCGGCCTTGGATGCGGAGGGGCTCGCCAAGGATCGAGAACGAGAGGCGAAGCTCGCCGCTGCCGAGGCCGAGAAGTCGGCTGAGAGCGAACGTGAAGCGCGAAAGCAGGCCGAAGAGAGTGCGGAGCGAGAGCGCGAGCTCAATCGCCAGCTCTTCCGGACCACCGAGTACCAGGCGCGCCAGCTCGTGGACGTCGACCTCCAGAAGTCTTCCGGCTCGCTGCGTGAGGCATTCCTGCGAGAGTTCCGGCGCTTGAGCGAAAGGGATGGCCGCGACTCGGAGGAGTTCCGAGCACTCATCGAGACACGATTGGCCGAGATCGATTTCGCCGAGCTCTCCCGACGCTTCCTCGAGAGCTCGATTCTCGTTCCGGCTCTCGAAGCGACCCGGGCCGAGCTCGCGGACTCGCCGATCGTTCGCGCCCGGCTCCTGCAGTCCCTGGGTTGGGCGGCGAAACACTTGGAACTCTGGGATCTCGCGGAGACGGCGACCCGGGAGGCGTTGGCCGATCGCGAGTTCGTGTTCGGGGCGCGACACGAAGAGACCTTTCACTCGCGTGCTGAATTGGCCTTGCTGGCGACCGAACGGCACGACACCCAGCGTGCCTACGAGCTCTTCACGAGCCTTTTGGCCGACTCGAGCGAGCTCTTCCCGGAAGACTTTCCTCCCTCGGTACAGTGTCGTCGAGGCTACGTCCAAGTGCTCATCCAGATGCACCGCTTCGAGGAAGCCGAGGTCGAGGCGAGGCGGGTGCTCGAGATCTGTCGCCGGGCTCATGGCGAGAACCATGTCGACACGATCGGCGCGTCGGCTCAGCTCGCGTCACTCCTAGAGGAGCAGGGAAAGTACGAGGAGGCGATCCCGCTGCTGGAGGAAAGCCTGCAGCGCCTCGTCGACCTCGGTCCGGACCAGCCGTTGATCATCACGGTTCGGCCCGCGCTCGCCCGGGCGTATGCGGATGCGGGTCGCTACGACGAAGCCGAGGCCGAGTTGCGGAAGGCGCTCGACGTGAGTCGCCGGACCCTGGGATGGGACCACTCGGTGACCATCCGGATCATCGAGGACCTGCTCGGATTACTGGGAGACTTGGAGCGTCTCGAAGAGCTGGAGCCTCTCGCCCGCGAGGTCTTCGATTGGCAGCGCCGAACGCGGGGTCATTTGCCGGTTTTCGTTACCGATCTGAGCAACTTCGCATTGCGACTCCACCTTGCCGGCCACGTCGAAGAGGCGAAGCAGCGGTTCGCCGAAGCGCTCGAGCTGTCCAGGGTGCGTCTCGGTCCACACGACTACTCGACGATCGGGCTCACGCTCACGGTGGCAGCGAACAACAACGATGAGGGTCACGTCGAAGAAGCCGAGGCGCTGTTACGACAGGCCGCGGACCTCGCGCGCGAGCACCTCGGTCCGCACCACCTCATGACGATCATCGCGGTCTCCAATGTGGCGGAGATCTGTCGAAAGACCGACCGACTCGACGAGGCCCTCCGTCTCTCGACGGAAGCGCTCGAGTCCATCGCTCAGATTCGTCCGCCCCAACATTGGGAGTACGGCATCTATCTCTACCGCCATGGACAGACCCTGGTCGCGGCGGGGCGATACGACGAGGGGACCGACGAGGCGGTTCGGGGCTGCGAGACCCTGATCTCCGCCCTGGGACCGAATCACAGCCGCGTCCCGGACGCGATCGAGGCGGTCGTCCGCTGCTACGACGCGTGGCACGAGGCCGAGCCCGAGGCCGGGCACGATGCCCGAGCGCGAGAGTGGCGAGCGCGTCTCCAGCCCGCGAGCCCCGGGAAGTAGGCGCGGCGCTTCTCAGGCGCTTTCTACCAAGCCACCACTTCGCGAACCGCCCGCTCGATCTTCGGCGCCGATGCCGCAGGTCATCGTCGCTTCGTGGACGACGACGACGCGGTTGGTCTTCTCGATCGATGCGAAGACCGTGGCATCGTCGAGCGGCTGGAGCACCCGGAGGTCGATGACCTCGATGTCGATGCCATCCTTCGCGAGCACCTCGGCTGCTTCGAGGCTCCGGTGCACCATCCAGCCGTAGGTGACGATCGTCACATCTCGGCCGGGACGTCGCACCGCCGCTTCCGGCTCCAGTGGGATCGACGCCGCGGTGTCGCCGAGCGGGAACACCGGCTTCGCCGCCTTCTGTCTCCGATAGAGATACTTGTGCTCGAAGTAGAGGACCGGGTTGGGATCTCGGATCGCCTGACGGAGCAGCAGGTACGCGTCCTCCGCGGTGGCCGGCGCGACCACCTTGAGTCCCGGCGTGTGCGCGAAGTAGGCCTCGATGTTCTGCGAGTGGAACGCGCCCGCGCCGACGCCACCGCCCGACGGGAGGCGGATCACCATCGGCACCGGTCGCAACATCCGGTAGTGCATCTTGGCGGCGACGTTGACCAGCTGGTTGAACCCGCACGTGACGAAGTCGGCGAACTGCATCTCGACCACCGGGCGACGGCCGAGGAGCGCGGAGCCGACGGCCATCCCGACCGTGCCGGACTCGGCGATCGGCGTGTTGAAGATCCGCGCCGGACCGAACTCCTCGAGGAAGCCCATGGTGATGTTGAAGGCGCCGCCGAACTCCGCGACGTCTTGGCCCATGACGTAGACGGTGTCGTCGGCACGCATCTCGTCGCGCAACGCCTCGGTGATCAGATCGACGTAGAGGCGCGGCTCGACGGCCGGGGCGGCGGTGGTCTCGGTCATCGGAGGTCCTCGGCGTACACCGGGCGGTGTTGGCTGGGGTCGGGGTCGGGACAGGCGACGGCGCGATCGATGATCTCGATCAACACTTCCTTGGTGCGCGCGGCGACCTCGTCGAGATACGCCTGATCGCAGACACCACGCTCGAGGAGCCGCGCCTCGTAGGTCACCAGCGGCTCCTCGCGCTGGTAGCGCTCGACGAGCTCGGGTGGCACCTGCTTGAACGAGTCATCGCCTTGCGAATGGCCGCGCAGCCGGCCGACCATCGCCTCGATCAACGTCGGGCCATCGCCACGTCGGGCGCGGGCGACCGCTTCCGTGAAGGCGTCGAACATCACCTCGGGATCGTTGCCGTCGAGCTGGTAGCCCGGCATGCCGTAGCCCGCGGCGCGGTCGGCGAGCCGGTCGCAGGCGAATTGCTGGTGCGCAGGGGTGGAGAAGGCGTACTGGTTGTTCTCGATGACCAGGATGAACGGGAGCTTCATCACCGAGGCGATGTTGAGCGCCTCGTGGAAGTCACCGGTCGAGGTCGCGCCGTCGCCGATGAAGTTGATCGCGACGCGGTCGGTGCCGCGCTGCTTCAACGCGAGCGCTGCGCCGGTGGCGACCGGGATCATCGCCCCGAGGTGGCTGATCATCCCGATGTGGATCAGCCCGTTCGGCTCGTCGATGTGGCCGTAGTGGTAGGAGCGTTCGATGCCGTTGGAGAAGCCGTCGCGCTTCCCGAGCATCTGACACGACAGCCGGTAGAGCAGGTCGTGCGAGTCGACGCTCGGTCGCTTGCGGTCGGGGAAGCCCGGCTCGGTGAGGAGGCCGGGGAAGAGCGCTTCGGGGTCGAGATAGGTGCGGAGGATCGCACCGCTGTCCCGGTGGAGCGTCAGCAGGGCATCGCCCGCCTCGAGAGCGGTCGCTGCGGGGACGGTGAAGCCCTCGTTACCGACCGAGCTGTACCACTTGGCCAGCGCGCCGGACCGGTACATGGTCTCGAAGCGGAGGTCCCACTCGCGGGCGAGCCGGAGGAAGAGGTGCATCTCGAGCTGCGCCGCCCGCGACAGCTTCGAGGGCGCGGCCGCGCTCGCCTCGACCCGTTGGTCCACGTCGTGTCTCCTGTGGTCGTGGAGTCCGTCTCACCCGCGTCGATCGATCGTTCGCGGTCGTTCACTGAGGCGGGGACGGTTTCCGGGGGAATCGCGCGATCTTATCGGTCGAGTTGGAGCGAATCCAGGCGAGCCGGGCGGTCCGGCACTACTCCCGCGTCGCGATCCACTCGTGAACGAGCCGGCGGAAGAGGTCGCCGCGTTCCTCGTAGTTCGTGAACTGGTCGAACGAGGCGCAGGCCGGGGAGAGGAGCACGGTGTCGCCGGGTTGTGAGAGCCGGAGGGCGGCGCGGAACGCCTCGGGAAGCGTGTCGTGGCGGGCGATGCGCTCGTTCGGGAAGCCCGCGTCGATGGCGCACCGTTCGATCTCCTCCGCGGTCGCTCCATAGACGACGAGGACTCGGGCGTGACGCGTGAGCGCTCGGGCGAGGATCTCGAAGCTCACCCCTTTGGACGACCCGCCCGCGATCACCACGACATCCGGAGCGTAGGCCTCGAGCGCGCTCGCGGTCGCCTCGGGCGTCGTCGCCTTCGAGTCGTTGATGAACTGCAGACCTCGGGCGCGGCCGACGATCTCCTGCCGGTGGGGGAGCGCGCGGAAGTCGAGGATCGCTCGTGTGATCCCCCCCACGGTTGCCCCGAGATGTCCCGCGATCGCCGTGGCGCAGGCGGCGTTCGCCCGAGTCGCCTTGCCGCGTAGTGGCGTCGGCGCGAGGTCGACGAACGAGTCGATCCGTCCGGACTCGTCGGTCCGCGTCAACCAGTGCTCGTCGACCCCGCAACCGGTCGGCGGAACGTGATCGCCGGCGAACGGGATGATGCGACGCGGCTTGGCGTAGGCGGACCACCGGGCGTAGTGCGGTTGGTCCGCGGGGAGCGCGGCGATGCCGTCCTCGACGCCGACCGCTGACAGGAGTCGTCCCTTGGCGGCGAGGTACTCGTCCTCGGTCCCGTGCCAGTCGAGGTGGTTGGGCGAGTAGTGGGTGATCGCCACCGCCCGCGGTCGCGGGGTGTCCGGCTGCAATCGCTCGAGCTGGAACGACGAGAGCTCGACCACCACTCGGTCGTCGGGCTCGATCGCATCGATCTCGCACAGGAGCGAACGTCCGATGTTCCCGCCGAGGTGCGCGCGGAGGCCGGACGCCTGGAGCATGCGGTAGGTCAGGTCGGTCGTCGTGCTCTTGCCGTTGGTGCCGGTGATCCCCGCGATCCAGCGGCTCGGACACCAGCGGAGGAAGAGGTCCATCTCGGTGACGAGCACCGCTCCGGAGCGCCGCGCGATGTCGAGGAACGCATTGTGGGGGGGGACGGCGGGGTTGACGACGACCCACTGCGCCCGTCGGAAGTCGGACTCGACGTGACGACCGAGTTGGTAGGTGTGGATCGGGAGAGCGGAGAGCTGCTCGAGGGAGTCGGCGAGCTCCTGCGCCGACGCGCGATCGGTCACCGTGACTTCGGCACCGCGGTCGCAGAAGAAGCGCACCGCGCCGAGCCCACCGCCGAAGCGACCGAGGCCGAACACCAGGACTCGCAGTCCGCGGAGTTCTTGGGGCAACTCGAGCGGCACCGGCTCGCGACGATCGGCGATCACGGGTGTGAGGATCCCGACGAGTCCGACGAATCGTCGGTCGGCGGCGGTGCCGGGAAGACCCGCTCCTCCGCGCGTTTCTCGAACGCGTCGAGCTCGCGACTCGGGTCCGAGCGATCGAGCGTGACCCGGACCCGGTGCTCATCGACGATCCCTCCCGGCCAGAACTCGGCGAGGAAATCGATCGGGAAGTGCTGGTACCAGGGCGCCTGGACCTCGACCCACTCGCGCTTCGGGGCGTACGTCTCGCCCGCCTTGCCGGAGCCGTTGCTCGCGTAGCGCAACAGCAACTCGTGGGTCCCGTAGTGGTGGAACTCGACGCTGACCGGAGTGCGCCCGACCGGGAAACCGTCGAGGAACGCGATCGCTCCCGCGGGGTCCGACTCGATGAGCAGCCGACGCTCCACGCAACCGCCGAGCAGGATCGCGACAACGACGACGAGAGACCTGTGCATGGGGCCCTTTCCCTCCCGGGTCGCGGATTGTACCAGACTCCTTCGCGGGGTAGGTTGACGGTCCGGTGATCGAGGACGAGTTCGACCTCCAGGCGACGGCCTCGGCTCACCGCGGGGATCGATGCCGGGAGAGCGAGGGTCCGTGGTTCGTCTGGCCGATGTGCGCGACTACTGGACGTTGCGTCGCTGGACCGAGAACCCGCTCGAGGTTCTCCGGTTTCGGAAGCAGCAGTCCGACGGGAGCGAGCTCGAAGTTCGGTTCGGCTCGCACGCGCCGCACTCGCCACGCCCGACGTTGCGCCTGCGCGGGGCGCGCGCCGACTATCACATGTTCCACCGGATCTTCCTGCGCGACGAGTACCACCTCCACGGTCTCCTGCAACCGGGATGGACCGTCGTCGACCTCGGGGGGAACATCGGGATGTTCACCGCCCGGGTCGCCCCGCACGTCCATCGCGTCGTCGTGGCCGAGCCCGTGCCGGAGAACTTCGACCGGCTCACGATCAACACCGGAGGATTCGACAACGTCACCGCGCTCCGCGTCGCGGTCGGCGATCACGACGGGACCATCCCGATCTACGCGCCCCGCAGCGCCAAGACCACCGGCGTCTACTCGGCGCACCCCGCGGGCAACGCGCTCCTGTCCGACGACAGCATCGAGGTCGACTGCATCACGCTCGACCGTCTCTTCGAGCAGGAGTCGATCGATCGTTGCGACCTGCTGAAGATCGACGTCGAGGGTGCCGAGTACGCGATCCTCGGCAGCGCGAGCCCCGACACCCTCGCGCGCATTCGTCGGATCCACGGCGAGTATCACGATGTCGAGCCCGCGACCCCCGAGAATCGCATCGCGGGGTTCGAGAGCTTTCTCGAGCACTCCGGGTTCCAGGTCGAAGTCCACCCACACCGCAAGAAGCCCAACCACGGCATGTTCTTCGCTTCGCGGAGGATGAACGAGTAGAGTCCGAGATCCTGCACGAGCTCCGCCGTTCGTGCACAATCCCGGCTCGAAACGGAGGGTGCTCGTGCGCCTCGACATCGCCTGGCCCGTGCTCCACGTCGTTCTCCTCGGACTTCCCCTCGGTACGGCGGTCGTCTCGGCTGCGGACGAGTTCCCCGTCGTCCGGGTCACCGAGGACGACACGACGATCGATCGCTCCTGTCGAATCGAGATCGAGCCCGGGTGGGTCATCGCGGATGTCGCCGGGGACGGCGCGATCCGAATCGTGGCCGACGACATCGAGGTCGACTTCGGCGGCTCGGTCCTGCGCGGCGCCCCGATGGACGCTGCCGGCAACGCGCTCCGCGGGGTCGGGGTCCGGGTCGACGGTCGGAAGGGGGTCACCCTTCGCGGTCTCGACGTTCGCGGCTACAAGGTGGGGCTCCGCGCGACCGACACCCGGTCGTTGACGATCGAACGGAGTGCGTTCTCCGGCAACTTCCGGCAGCACCTCCTCTCCACGCCGGCGGCCGAGGAGGTCGGCGACTGGCTCTCCCCACACCGCAACGATGAAGGTCAATGGCGCGAGCTCTACGGCGCCGCGATCTCGCTGGAGCGTTCGACCGACGCGACGGTCCGCGACGTGACCGTGCGTGAGGGACAGAACGGGATCATCCTCGATCGCGTCACCGAGTCTCGACTCTACGACAACGACGCCTCGTTCCTGTCGGGGTGGGGTCTCGCGCTCTGGCGGAGCAGCGACAACATCATCAGCCGCAACGCCTTCGACTTCTGCATCCGCGGCTACAGCCACGGCGTCTACAACCGCGGTCAGGACTCCGCGGGCATCCTGATGTTCGAGCAGTGCAGCCGGAACGTGATCGCCGAGAACTCGGTGACCCACGGCGGCGATGGATTCTTCGGCCACGCGGGGCGCGAGGCGTTGGGAGAGTCGCCGCCGCCGGAAGGGTTCGACTACCGACGTGCCGGGAACGACGAGAATCTCCTGGTGCGGAACGACTTCTCGGATGCCGCGGCCCACGGGATCGAGATGACCTTCGGTTTCGACAATGTCTTTGCGTCGAATCGGATCCGAGGCAACGCGATCTGCGGGGTGTGGGGCGGATACTCCCAGGGCACCGTCATCGCGAACAACACCTTCCGCGCCAATGGCGACGCCGGCTACGGGCTCGAGCGGGGCGGCATCAACATCGAGCACGGGAGCGGAACTCTGGTTCTCGCCAACCAGTTCGACGGAGACGCGTGTGGCGTCCATCTGTGGTGGGATCCGGACGAAGGGCTCCTGAAGACGCCCTGGGTGAAGGCCAATGGCGCGGCCTGTGAGCGAAACTCGATCGTCTCCAACGCGTTCACCGACTGCGGCGTGGCGATACACCTCCGTCGGACCGGCTCCACGCTGATGAAGGGGAACCGGTTCGAGGGAGAGGGCGAGAGTGTCCGCAACGAAGGTGGCGCGGAGCCGACCGACCAGGTCGGAGATCTCCCTTGGAGCGATCCGGAGGTCCCGGTGCTCGGCCGACGGCGTCCGGTCGGACGTCGCTCCCATCTCGACGGGCGGCAGACGATCGTCATGACCGAGTGGGGCCCGTGGGATCACGAGGGACCCCTGGTGCAGAAGTCGCGCGTCGATCACGGACTCGACCTGATCGTGCTCGGCGTGGCGAAGCTCCGCGTCGATCGAGTGACCGTGTCGTCGGGAGGGTTGCGCATCGAGACGCCGGAGTCGGAGGTGCAAGACCCGGCCGTGTTCCGAGTGCGAGCCGCACGGCCGGGTGTCTTCACGTACACGCTCGGTCTCCGAGGGACGGCGGTCGTCGACGGTTCGGAGTGGAAGCAACTGTTGACGGGCCACGTCGTCTCGACGGATTGGCAGGTCCGCGTCTTTCCCTGGACCGTCGACCCCCGCGAAGATCTCGACGGCTGGCGTGCCGAGTCGGAGAAGGGACTCGTCGCGACGCGCTCCGACCTGGAGCTCCGCTATGGCGGCGGCGGTCCGCGCGACGTCGCTCTCTCGGAAGAGATCGCGACGTCGGGCCCGGGCGCGGATCGCTTCGGCACGATCGCCACGGCACGGCTCGCGATGCCGGCCGGTCGGTACACCGTACGCACCCTGAGC
>JAGQRC010000178.1 GCA_020425835.1 Planctomycetota bacterium
TCACCGCCGCCGACTGCAATGCCAATGGCGTCGTCGACGCGGCGGAGTCGTTCCGCGGCCAGGTCCTGTTCGACGTCCCCCGAACGATCTTCGCGCTCGCCACCGCGGACTTCGATGGCGACGGGCTCCTCGACCACGTCTTCGGCACGCTCGACCTCACCGCGCCGGGTGGACCCTCGACCCTGGTACTCCGACGCGCGACGCCGACCGGCTTCGCGCCGCCGGTCGACATCCCCGTCCCGGGGCAATCGGGCTACCGCAGTCTCGGCGTCGGCGACTTCGACGGGGACGGTGCGATCGATCTGGTGGCCGGACTGCGCCTCGGGTCGAGCTCGAACGATGCCTCGGTGCAGCTGCTGTGGGGCGCCGGCGACGGGACCTTCACGCTCGACCCCTCACCGTTCCCGTTCGCCGATCCGCAGGAGATCGCAGTGCGCGACTTCGACTCCGACGGCGATCTCGACTTCGCCGTCCTCAGTCCAGCATGGAGCAGCGTCACGGTCGGGGTCTACCTCAACGACGGCGCAGGCGCATTCACCCCGACCATCCTCGTCGAGCCGAACGAGCCGGACGACTTCGCGGTCGGCGACCTCGATGAAGACGGGTTCGTCGACATCCTCCTCCTCGACCGCCCGAACGACCAACTCCGGGTGCTGCTCGGTCAACCCGGCGGAAGCTTCTCCGGTCCGTTCACCCATCCCGGGATCGAGAACAACGACGGGGTCACGGTGATCGACGTCGACCGCGACGGGCACCTGGATGTCGTCTGCGGTCAGACGCCGAGCGAGCAGGACACGGTCTCCTACGACCTCTGCGTGTGGCTCGGCGACGGCGCCGGCGGGCTCTCCGCACCGCAGGCGATCCCGTCCTCGATCCGTGTCGACCGCACCGCGGCGGTCGACGTGAACGGCGACGGGGCCGAGGAGTTGATCGCCCTCGAGGGCTTCCGCACGGGTTGGACCATCGCGTCGACCGGGACGACCGGACTCACGGAGGTGCACACGACTCGTTGGTCCCCGTCCACGTTGAGCTACCTCGGAACCGCCGACGCCGACGGCGATGGGCGGGACGAGCTCTACGCGTACCGACGTCCGGACGGCGCGCTCGTCCGTTGGCAGAGCGCGGTCGAAGACTGCAATCTGAACTTCGTCCCGGATGCGTGCGACCTCCTGCAGCCCGGTTTCGACAGCGACGGCGACGGCATCGTCGATGAGTGCTCGTCGACCTTTCGCCGCGGCGACGTCGATGGGGACACGATCGTCGACGTCGACGATGTCATCGCTCTCCTGGATGAGCTGTTCCTCGACGGACCAGTGACGCCGTGTCGGGACGCGGGAGACGCCAACGATGACGGCGAACGCGACGTCGCGGACGCGATCGCCATCATCTCCTACCTCTTCGTCGGCGGCGCGACGCTTCCGGATCCGACGAACTGCGGCGTGGACCCGACGGTGGATGGCCTGGACTGCGCGAGCCCGAGCTGTCCCTAGCAGTCCGTTGAAAACTGCTCTCGAGGCGAGAGTCCGAGATTTCAAGACCAGTGCTTCCGGCGAAACGCAGTCGTATTGGCGTTTTCGGGTTGAAGAACAGCTTTCGCGCGGAGAGCTCGAAGCTCCCCCCACTCACTCGACGCCGAGTTTTCCCGTCGCGTAGTACGCCTTCATCTGCGATTCCAGCGCGTCCAACGTCAGTCCGTGGGCTTGGACGATCTCGGGCAGCGCGCGAAGTTCTCGACCGAGTCGCGGTCCGAGCGGACCGACGCTCGCGATGTAGTCGAAGAGGATCGAGCGACCCTCCGGGTGGACCTCCATCAGGAAGTGGGCGAAGGCCCACGCTTCCGAGTAGAACTCGCCGGTCAGCTCGGACTGAGGGTAGAGCACGAACTTCTCGAGCGGAATGTAGCCATCTCCTTCGCGGACCATCCGCTTGAAGGTGGCCAACCGAGTGCCATCCACGCGACCGACCTCGATCCGCTTGCCCTGCTGGGTCAGCTGCGCCGATCCGAAGTACTCCGAGATCCCCTCCTCGAACCAGGCGGCGGCGCGAACGCGCAGCAGCTTGTCGTTGAGCTGGTGCGTCATCTCGTGGAGCATCGTTCCGAAGTCGTAGCCGCCGTCCCGGAAAAAGAAGCCCGCGCGCTCGCTCGGGATGTAGACCCCGGCGGTTCCCGACATCCGAATGCGCCGCGCGTACTCCTCGCGCGTGTTGAACAGCACGATGTCGATGCCCTCGCTCGGCGAGCGGAGGCCCAGGGCGTCGAACACGCGGCGGTACTCGCGAAGGTGGGAGACGTTGGCGTTGATCGCCTGGGTCAGCACGGACTTCGCGTTCTTGACGTCGACGTTCGTGAAGAAGCGAAGCGGGTCCACTTCGATGATCTGGAAGATCGGCGGGAGACGGAGCTCCTCGCGTCGTCCCTCTCCCCCTTGCTCCTGCAGTCGCTTCGCGTACTCGGGTGAGACCCATTCGCCCCGGATCTGCACGTAGCCCGCACTCTCGAGGAGCGCCTTCGCCTCCTTGCAGTCGGGGTCGATCTCGAGCGCGCGCGCCCCGTAGCTCGCCGCCGTGTCCGGGTACTCCGCACGAACCTGCTCTGCTTGGGCGAGGAGCTCCGCGATCCGCTTCTCCGCGACCTTGCGCAGCTCCTTCCGCGCACGCTTGTTGCGCGGCTGGACGAAGAGCGCCTTGCGATAGAGGTACTCCGCCGTCGCGAGTTGCTCCGCCTCCTGCGCCTCGCGCGCCCGTTCGATGATCTCGGAGATGCCGGGCTCGGCTCGCGCGGTCGGGCTCCCGACGAGAGCTCCGAGCAACACGAGCAGACAGAGCACGAGCTTCCACATGGTCCAGACCTCCGGTTCGCTTCGGATAGTGGGGGCTCGTCGAAGACGGGCACGAGTCGGCCCCTCGACGGGCTGCTGACAGTGATAGACGAGAACGTACCCGCCCACCCACCGGGCGCAAGGAGAGAGTCCGATTCAGGGGTTCTCGCGTCTGCGAATCAGGGCGCGGGGCCGGCGCCCGGTCGGCCGAACGGATCGTCGAAGCGCGTCCGGCTCGGCGGGGTCCATCGCGAGACCACGACGAGGAGCACGATCTCCACCGAGAGACAGATCGCGACGGGAAGGACGCCGAACGTCGGAAGCTCCGGAAGGGGCAGCCACTCGCGAGGAACGTAGTATGCCGCCAGGAGCAGATGGGCGGTCACGCTCGCGATGATCACCGCTCGACCGGTGGACCTCGGCACGAAGAAGGCGGCGACGATGACCGGCACGATCAACGTGTAGCCGCTGAACGCGTACTTGGAGATCTGGAAGATCGCCTCGGGTCGCGCCAGCGCGATCGCGAAGGCGACCGCGGCGACGGCGACGACCGCAATGCGCCCGTAGTGCCGCGCGCTCGTCTCATCGCCGTGATGGAAGACGTCGACCGAGAGCAGCGTCGAGATCGTCAGGAGCTGTCCATCGAGACTCGACATGACGGCGGCGAGGATTGCGGCGAGGCCGATCGCCGCGAAGGCTTCGGGAAGAGCATCCGCGACGAGGAGCGGCAGGATCCGATCGGACTCCGGTCCCACGAGACCGGGATGGACCACCGCCCCCCAGACCCCGATCAGAGTGACCGGGACGAAGAGGAACATCAGCGCGATCGGATAGACCAGCGCCGTCCGACGCAACGCGGAGGGGTCGCGCGCCGCGAGGAGCCGCATGAACATGTGGGGAAACGCGATCACGCTCACCGGGCCCACGAGGAAGCTGGTCGCCCAGATCCCCGCCGGGAAGTTCCGCTCGAGGAGCTTCGGCTCCGTCTCGAGGAGCCTCTGGAACAGCGCCGTCGCCCCGCCGTTCTCGCGGGCGATCGCGATCGCCGCGAACGTCAGGAAGATGAGGAAGACGCTCGCCTGGAAGACGTTCGTCCACGCGGTGCCTCGCATGCCCCCGAGACTCGTGTAGGTCACGGTCACCACGGTGATCAACAGCGCCGCGGGTGCGTACGGGAGCTGACCGTCGCTCAACTCGGCGATCGCGAGCCCTCCGCCCATGATGCCGATCACGATGTAGGGCACGGTGTAGAGGAGGAGCAGCGCGAGGAGCAGATAACCGACGCCGGAGGACTGCCAGCGCGCCGCGAACATCTGGGTCGGGGTCAGGAATCCGTACTGCTTGCCGGTCTTCCAGATCGGATAGCCGAGCAGGACGAACAGCGCCGATCCCCAGAATGCCGCCGTCGCTCCGAAGAAGCCGAACACGCCGACACCCACGTGGTACGACCGGCCCGGCAGTCCCAGGAGCGCAAAGGCGGTGACGTTGGTCCCGAAGAGGGCCATGAAGAGGATGAAGGACCCGAAGCTCCGCCCGGCGAGGAAGTAGTCTTCGGCGCTCGCACTTCCTCGTCGCGAGCTGACCGCTCCGATCACCAACAGGATCACCAGGTAGACCACGACGACGGCGAGGGTCATGGGTCGCTCCTCCAGTAGAGGCGGAGGAGCAAATAGACGATGACCGTGGCGACCGCGACGTAGCCGAGGTGGTAGGCGATCTCGGCGGGAAGCCACCCGAAGAGCGCGGTCCGAGCGTCGAACCAGGGACCGGTCCACACCTCCACCTCACGCCGCGAGTGGAGGATCCCGAGGAGGACGAGCAGCGCTCCGGTGATGGTGACGGTCGTTCGAGGACGAGTCGCGTACATGGCGCGCAAGAATAGGGCAACCGACCGGGGGACACCAGATCCCAGGCCGGCCGCGGGAAGCTGCAGGAATCTGGCGACGTGGGGTCTGTCGAGCTCGACGTCGGAGTGGCAACAGCCCGCCGACGTCGGCGACCGGCAGCACCGGAGAATCGATCACCCGTTGTTGGAGGAAGCTCCAATCGCCGAGGCGCGTGCGGCGGACGCAGCGACTGGCGACACCTCTCGGGCCTCGGTACTCTCCGTCCATGAACGCCGGACGACCGCGCCAGAACCGAGTCTCCGAGAGCTACCTGATGTACGTCGGCGGCTCCGTCCGCCGCGACTTTCGCGGTCACCCCATTCGCTACCTCTCGTCGTCGCACATCGCGAGCCTGGACATCGGCATGCGGGAGATCATTCCCATCATGCGAGACATGTTCACGGCCAAGGGGCGGGGCGAGGTGACGATGACGCCCAAGGTCATGCTGCATCCGATCCCGGGCGAGGACAGCTACATCACTCCGATGCCGGCGATCGTGGACATGCCCGGCAAGCGGATCGTCGGTATGAAGTTCTCTGCCGGCTATCCGCAGAACGTCGCCAGGGGGCTCCCCTACATCGACTCCGAGATCATCCTGAAGGACCCGGATACCGGTCGGACCTACGCGGTGCTGGGCGGGAACTGGATCACCGGAGCGCGGACCGGAGCGGCGACGGCTGTGGCCGCGGACCTCTTCGCGCGCAAGGGCGAGATCCGCGTCGGCGTGATCAGCGCCGGACTGCAGGCGCGCACCAACTTGATCGCCCTCGACGGCGTCCGCGACATCACCGAGGCGCGCGTCTTCGATCCGGATCATCGTAAGCGTTCCGAGTTCGTCACCCAGATGTCGGAGTTCCTCTCCTTCCCGATCACGCCGGTCGATGAGGTCGATGGCGCCGTGCGCGACTGCGACGTCGTGGTCACCGCGGCGCCGATCCGCAAGCAGCCCGGCCCGATCGAGCGCGACTGGTTGAAGCCGGGCGCGTTCGTCTCCGCGCTCGACTTCGACGCCTCTCTCTCGCGCGACGTGCTGAGACGACCTGGAGTGAAACTGATCACCGACGACGCGCCGCAACTCGACTCCAAGCGACACGAGGGCTTCTTCGCGAACACGCCCCCGATCGAGGTCGAAGTCGGGGACGTGCTGGCGGGCACCCGACGCTTGGACGCCGCACCCGATGACGTGGTGGTCTTCCTGAACCTCGGGATCGCGCCGAGCGACCTCGTCGTCGCCCAACTCGCGTTCGAGCGGGCCGAGCAGGCATCGATCGGCATCGAGCTGCGCCCTCTCGGCCGACCCAGCTGGGTCGCACGCGTCCTCGGTCTCCGGTTCGCGTTCCGACTGATGCGCGGACTCCGACGACTGATCGTCGGCGCGTAGGAGGCGTTGTCACCGCGTGCGGCTGACGGTACAGTCGCGGTCTCGTCAATGACCGGTGTTTCGCTTCAGTAGGGCCCAAGTGCGCACAGACCCACGGCATCACTCGCGGGAGAGCTCCGCGCGCCATCGGACGATGGCGGCGCTCCTGGTCGCATCGCTCGTGACCACCCCGGTCCTGTCGCTCCTGCACTTCGCCCTCGTCCCGCACGTCCAATGCTCCCACGGCGACTGGGTTCACTTCCCCAGCTCGGCCGCTTCTTCCTGTGGTCATGACCACTCCGAGTCACGTCATGACCACTCCGAGTCACGTCATGACCACTCCGAGTCACGTCATGACCACTCCGAGTCACGTCATGACCACGGCGGGGTCGTCGCACGGCGTCTCGCGGATGGTCCCGGCTGCAACGCTCCTTCGAGAACGCCGAGTCTCTCCGAGCCGTCGAGCGCCGGCGTACCCATCGGCGGCGAGCACGATCACTGCCCGCTGGTCGTGCTGGGTCGCGACCACGGCGTCACCGACTCGAGAACACCTCGGGTATCCCTCACGGGGATCCCGACGGACGCCCCGACGCCGGTGTGCGCCTCCGTCTACGATGCCACACCTCGATACCGTCTCGCCCCCAAGCAGTCCCCACCTCTCCTCTCCGTTCGTTCCCACGACATCTGAACCCCGGAGGGTGACGGAGCTGCGGCTTCGGACCTCGCGGGCTTGCTCGTGCCGTGTCGGACCCGCTCGAGGTGTCCTCGAACACCATCGATCCGAGCCGACGCTCCCGCCCGAACGACCCGCTCGACGGTCCATCGAATCCGACTCTCCGACAACCTCCCCGTAGCCGCCGGCGCGAGCATCCCGCTCGCGAACTCCGCGATCGGCTGCGGTGTCGACGTGCACTCGAATCGTGACGTGCCGAACGCCTCGGCACGTCCATGTCGGAACATCGGAGAACCCTCATGAACTTCCCCTTGTCGAGCGTCCCCGGGACGCTCCTGGGCACCTTCGTGCTCGCCGCGGCGCTGA
>JAGQRC010000179.1 GCA_020425835.1 Planctomycetota bacterium
TCGAGTCCGGGTCCAGCACCTCCACGACGTTCTCCGCAGGTCGCGCGGCCACCGCAGCTCCCGCGACCGGAACGCCACGCGAGTCGGTCGCCGCGAACAGCACCGGCACCTCTCCGACGGGTACGCGCAACACGGTCTCCTGGAGCTCGAACGTCGAGTTCTCCACTTCGAAGGAGTGACTGCCGCGCTCGCCGTCCGCTTCTTCCCACTGCAGCGAGTAGCGACCCGGGAGCAGGTGGCTCACCAGGAGCCGGATCTGGTCCTCGTGCCGCTCCAAGCGCGCCACCTCGTGGTTCCGATCGACCTCCGCGACGAGTCGAACGTCGGCGGGAGGTCGAGTCCAACCGATGCCCTCGTAGACGAATGTGAAGACCCCGGTACGAGTCCGGGTGATGGCGAGCGGACCCGCCTGGAACGAGCCCGCTCCGTGTGAGAGCACGCGGGGCGACACGTGCGCGAACCCGGAGCCGCGACCGAGGACCAGCACCTCGACCTGCGCGGGTCGCGGCATCACTCGCCACGACCCGAACGCTCCGTCGGGCGCGAGTGGGTACGACGCGAGGATGACCGGATCGCGCGGATCACCGTAGTAGAACCGCTCGACGACTCGATAGTCGTTGGTGCTCCCGGTGTCGAGGCCCGCGATGCGTCCCGCCACGAAGAGATCCCGATCGGGCGTCCACTCTTCGCGAAGGGCTATCGTGTGACCTCCTTCGATCACATCGCTGCGCACCCACATCTCATCGATGAGACGCGGCACGTTCTCACCGTCGACCACCAACAGGTACCGGTGCCCCTCCAGGAGCCCTTCGACGCGAACCGATCCGTCGTCGCGAAGGCGGTACTCGAAGACCTGGCCATCGATGAATGCGCTCGAGACCGTCAGGCGGGCCCGCGGGTACGCCTCCCGAGGCAGGCCCTCCACGCGCAGCTCCACCGACGTTCCGCGCCCGAACTCGACCTCGCCGAGGTCGACCTCGGCGTCGCCGCGAATGTTCGTCGGGAGCGCGAGCTCCAGCGGGAGGTAACCTCGGATCTCGAGCCAGATGTGCTCTCCCCCGTCGGGCACCGATCCCCGATAGGCGACCTCGCCGCTCGGATCGCGGAACACCGGTGTGACGTCGAGTCCGATCGCGAGCTGCTCCGGCTCGATACCGACGACTCGCCCCTCCTCATCGCGTCGAACGCATCGCAAGCGCAAGGTGGTCGCTTCGCGGACATCGAACGCGTAGATCGCTTCCGGGGCGGGATTCACGAGCGACATCGTGTGGCGCCAGAGTCGAGGGGAGCGCGAGGTCAATTGGAACTGTATGGGCTCGTTCTTGGTCGGCTCCTGGTCCCGGAGCCGCTCATCGACCCCGAAGCCGAAGCCGCCTTCGGCATCGGTGAAGAGGCGGAACCATCGCCCCTCCTCGGGAACTTCGACCTCGATCTCCATCGCATCGAGCGGGCTTCCGTTGCGATCGGTCAGCACGTATCGACTGACGACCGGAGCAACCTTCACGACGCGGATGCTCGGACGCAGATAGGGCTCCAATGAGACGAACGCGAGCTCCATCCGGCTCTTCCAGATGGGTTCCGGATCCTCCTCGTTGAGCTCGACGTAGTCGGGATGCAGGAGATCGAGCCGCCGAACCCATTCGCGGGACAGAGGGACCACCCCTTCATCATCCGTGTAGAAGACCACCTGCTTCGACGCTGCCCCGTACTCGACGGCGTAGCGCTCGGCCTCCGCGGCTTCACCCGTGGGTCGGTCCGCCGCGAGGTAGGGGTCGGCGTACTCCTGGACCGCGATCGCCATTTCGGTCAGGGGTGTCTGATCGATGTCGAAGAAGTAGAACGGCACCGTGTGAGCTGGTCGCAGCGCGATCGTCGTGCGGGGCCAGCGGCCGTCCATGCCCTGGGGCTCGGTCACCCTCACGAACGGCGCGAACCGTGGATCCATCACTTGGAGGTGCGCACGGAGTCGCGGATCCTCTGGGTGTTGGGTGGGGATGCGGAACAGCCCCCCGGCCTCGGACTGGATGTCGAGCCGATGCTCGGCGAACGGTGCCGGCGGATAACCGTCGGGGCTGTGACTGAAGACCACGCGGATCGGAACTCCGGCGAGGCCCTCACCCGTCCGAGCGTCGATGACCTGGCCCGTCCACTCCCGAGCATCGATGGTTCGATCGGAGACGACGGGGTTGCGAAGTCCGGCCGCGGTTCGGACCAACGTCACTCGCGCGCCGAATCGTTCGGCGCCTTCGATGGTGACGCTGCCGACCACGACGACCACGCTGTCCGGCGTGACCCGGAGCGTCGTCCCGGCCTCGACCATCGCCTCGCCGCTGTCCCAGTCGTCCGCGACCGCGATCTCGATGATGCCGTCGCTGACCTCGGGTAGACCCTCTGCCGTGAATCGGGCGTCACCGAGCGAGCGGACCGTCCGGCCTTCGATCTCGAGCCGGGCGCCGTCTTTCGCGATCCACCATGCTCCCGACACTTCGGCCGCTCCGTCGACGACCTTCCAACCGCCATCGCTTCGCACCTCGACACGCTCGGCGGGCGTCGAGCGGAAGGTCCGGAATGCGGAGTACCCCAACGCGCCGAACACCACGATCCCCGCCAGGAGCCACAGCACCATCCGCATCGATCTCACCTCGCGCTCTCGAGACCGGTTGCCGTCACCAGCATAGTCGTCTTCCGGGCACGTCGCGAACGCGATCAGCGAACCGGTGGCCAACCCCCCGCCCGTCGAGGACTGGTTCCAGCGCGACCATCCCCCCGCACCGTGGCCGACCTCTCCCTCGAAGTGTTGCGACATCGTACGGTGTCGTTGCGCCCCTGACCGACGGTCGATCCCGAGCTCCATCGATATTCTCGTGCGGGAACCTCGATCCTCGCTCGAGACGAGATCCCGGAGCGCGAGGTGGGATGCCCGGTCCGAGCGGGCAGAATGAGACACCCCCAGACCCAGGAGGCACTCCGTGCACTTGGCCATCGACATCGACGACACGATCACCGTCGCTCCGAAGTTCTTCGCAGCCATCACACAACGTTGGACCGAGGCGCGAGTGACGATCGTCACCTTCCGTGTCGATCGCGCGAAGACCGAGGCGTTCCTCGAGAACCACGGGATCCGATACGACCGGCTCATCACCTCCGACGACCCGGTGCATGGCTGCCCCATCGAGCGCGACATGGCCGAATGGAAGGTCGAGGTGTATCACGCGATCGCCCCGGATCTGATCTTCGAGGACATGCTCGAAGTCGTGCAGAAGCTCGACCCCTCGATCCCCGTCCTCCTCCCGTGCGATGCGGTGATCCGCGCGTGGATCGGACGGAGCCTGAGCGAGCACGAGCTCTGAAGCGAGGTCCGAGGGGGTTCTCGGCGCGAGTCGGCGGAGACATCGTCGGGCCGCCGGAGCCGTCCGTCCTCGAGCTCCGTGGGTTGGCCGCAACGAACCCCACTCGCTCCCCGAACGTCGGTGCGGAGTCCGGAACCTCGCGAGATCCCGGTCCCAACGGTCGTCCTTTCCGGATGGGTGGACGCCGGAGAGTGTCCGGCGTCCCCCCTTCGCACGATCGGAACCGTCGATGTCGCCCACCCGAAGCCTGCTGCTCGCGCTGTTCGCCGTCCCACTCCTCGGTGGGCCGTTCGCCCGAGGGTCCGTGCCGTTCATCCGCGGCGACGTCAACGCGGATGGAGCCGTCGGTATCGACGATGCCGTCTTCCTCCTCTCCCACTTCTTCGTCTACGGCGCGCCGACGCCGCCCTGTCTCGACGCGGGAGACATCGATGACGGCTCGGCCCTGAACATCGCGGATGCCGTCGCGTTGCTCGGCTACCTCTTCGTTCCGGGAAGTCCGACCCCGGCGAGCCCCTTCCCCGATTGCGGCACCGACCCCGGGAACGACACGATCTCCTGTCTCGGACCCATCGCCTCCTGCGACTTCGCGTCGGAGTGGGTGACGGACCTCGCGATGCCGTCGCCCCGGGGTGCCCACTGCGGCGGCGTTCTCGATGGACGACTCCACCTGTTCGGCGGAGCCGCGAGCTGGACCGGTGGCGGCACGGACGGCATCCACCAGATCTACGACTTCGACACCGGAACGTGGTCCACCGGAGCTCCGGTGCCGGATTCCAACACCTGGGGTGCGGAGGGCGTCGTCGCGGATGATGGTCGGTTCTACATGATCGGGGGTTGGCCGTCGGGTGGCACCATCGCGCGGGCGTACGACCCGACGACCGACACGTGGAGCTCCTTGCCCGACGTGCCGTGGTCGTTCGAGTACGGTCACGTCGTCGCCGCAACGCCGGGACAGGTGCACGTGATTGCGGGAACCGGCATCAACCACCACGCGGTCTACACGATCGCCAGCGGGAGCTGGTCGTTCGCCGCACCCCCGCCGTCCTACTCGTACGGGATGGCGGGCAATGCGATCGGCAACACGATCGCCGTCATGGTGGGCATCGGTGGCGTCATCCTCACCTACGATGCGTTGACGGATTCCTGGAGCGCCCCACCCGCCGCTCCCATTCCCGCCTACGCGCCGGCGACCGTGGCGGTCGACGGTCGTCTGACGGTGATCTCGGGGACGACCGACGAGTCCGGTGGCAACATCTGCACGGTGCAGCAGTTCGATCTCGCCAACGAGACGTGGACCGAGCTGACGCCGATTCCGACGCCTCGTTCGTGGGCGGTCGCCGTCGAGTGGAACGATCACGTGCACGTGGTCGGCGGGTTCGACCTGAACAACCAAGCCACACCCGTCCACGAGAGTCTTCCCACGCCCTGATCGGGTGAGTTCGTGGGGCGCGTCGCACGCGGCCGAGATTCCGAACACCGAGCCGCGCACCCGACCTACGATCCCGCATCGGCACGACCCACCGCGACCCGGGATGGTCCGATGTCCGCACACCCGTTACCGGAACCTCCGCGACTCTCTTCTCGAACGATGCGATCCCGCCTCAAGAGGCTGCCCGAACCGCTCCGATAAGGCGGAGAGTCCGTGAACCCCACGGGCCCTTCCCGAACGAGATCGAACATCCACTCCGATCCGTAGGAGCAAGAATGCTTTCGTCCTGCAAGTCCATCGGTCGATTCGTCGCTGTTGCGCTCTCCGTGACCCTCCTCTCCGTGATGTCCGGTTGTGGAGGGGGCGGCGGAGGTGGCGGTGGCGGTACCGTCGATACGGGTACCGCGCTGTCCGGCAACGTGAACGTACCGACGTCCGTCTCCCCGATCCCCGCGCCGGGTCAACCGGCCCTCGCCGTCTCTCCACCAGCGGTGGTCGGGGGTGCGGTCGTGGAGTTCCTCGATGAGGACGGCGATCTCGTCGAGACGACCACGACCGATGCCGACGGCAACTACACGGTCAAGCTCGACGACGGGACCTACCAGGTCGGCGTGCAGATCGGATCGACGACGTTCTTCACTCCGTTGCGATCGGTGATCATCGTTCGTGGCAGCTCGATCGATGGCACCACGAGCGTCAATGGTGTGCCGACCCTGAACTTCGAGCTCCCTCCGGCGAGCACGTCGATCGCGGGCACGGTGACGCAGAGCTCCACCGCGGTCCCGAACGTCCGCGTGCAGTTCGTCGACTCCGAGACCAACCTCGTTCGCTTCCAGACCGTCACCGACGGTTCGGGCGCGTTCGCGTTGACCACTCTTCCCGAGGGGAACTTCGTCGTTCGCCTCGAGTCGACCTCGGTCCCATCCGGTTTCGCGGCTCCGTCCCCGATCCCGCTGTCGGTCACCGCGTCCGGCGCCGATCCGACATCGCTCGCTTTCGCGTTGGCGACCGCCGTCGCGACCACTGGATCGGTCGACTCGACGGGCGGCGCCGCGCCGCTCGCCGGCGTGTCGCCGTCCGGTGAGCTCCAGCCGGCGTTCGTTCCGGAGGCCCCCCTCGAAGTGCCAGCGGGCGCCGAGATCGTCGTCACCGAGGTCGGCTACGGCGAGGTGGCCCGAGTGACCGTCGACACCGATGGGTCCTACCAGTTGAACCTGCGCGATGGCTCCTACCTGCTGACCTTCGAAGGGCTCGGCGCGGGGGTCGTCGCACCATCGGCGGTTCGAATCACCGTCAAGGACGGGTTGATCTACACCGAGTCGTCGGACACGGCGCTCGATCCGAGTTCGGGAACACTCGACGCCACGGCCCACGGCGTGACCGCGACGCTGACCGGAAGCGTCACGCTCGAGAGCACCGCCGTGGTCACCAAGGTGGTGGCGATCGACCCGGCGACCGGCGGCGAGCTGACGTCCGTGAAGACCGGCAGTGATGGCAGCTACAGTCTGCCGCTGGCCGACGGCTCCTACGACATCGTGGTGCGCACCACGCTCCTTCCGGCGGGGGTCGTGCCCCCTGCGCCGATCCGCGTCGCCGTCGAGTCGGTGGCCAGTCCGTCGACCCCGATCAAGGAAAACCAGGGCACCGCCAACGACGGCGTCGTGAACTTCGTGCTCGCCACCGCGAGAGCGACGTTGACCGGAACGGTCGGGGACTCGAGCTCGAACCCGCTCAAGGACGTCCGACTCGTCGCCCGCAAGGGTGAGAAGGTCGTCGCCCGCGCAGTGACCGGCTCCGACGGCGGATACTCGCTCGCCGTTCCGCTCGGCACGATCGACATCGCGATCCGGCCGGAGAGCCTGCCCGCGGGCTTCCTCCGACCTGACCCCTCTCGTGTCGAGGTCGCGGTCGGCGGCAGCGGTGTGGAGATCACCAACTCGACGGGAACCATCACGAGCCTGAGCTTCTCGCTCGAGCAACGCGCGCCCAATGTCACCGGAACGGTCGGCTTCGACTTCGACGGCAGCTCGACGGTCGACGGCGATGAAGGGGTCGGCTGCACCATCCTTATCCGCAAGGCGGAGTCGAAAGAGGTTCTGTTCTCCGTCCCGACCGATCCGACCGACGGCTCGTACGAGCTCGTCCTTCCGAACGGTGCCTACAAGATCTCGATCGATCCGCAGTCGATCCCCCCGGGAACGACCGCTCCTTCGGCCCGACGTGCCTCGGTCACCTCGTCCAGTGTCACCCTCGGTGACGGAACGACCGGCGCGTCGGTCACCGTCGACTTCACCTTGGCCCCGCGCGTCTCGACGCT
>JAGQRC010000180.1 GCA_020425835.1 Planctomycetota bacterium
GGAGGAAGTCGAACCAATCGGGTTGGAGGGCGTAGACCTCTGGCGCGGACGCGCGAATGCGCCGCGCGACCGAGGCCGCGTGTCGCAGATCGGGAATGGTCCGCTGGTCGAAGCGAAGCGCGCGATGCGCCGCGTCCCGGAACTCGAGCGACTCCGCGGTCGGGGCGACCAGCACCTCCCAGACGTAAGGGACGAATCCACCGCCGCGCCGCTCCTCGAGTTCCTCGAACAGACCGCGATGGGTGATCAGCGTGCGGAACCGTCGCGCCAGCCGGTCGAGATCCGGATACCGCGTCGTGTCGATGGCGTCGAGTCGCTCGAGCGCATCGTCCGGGACGGAGCCGTCACCCAGCTCCAGTCGCAGGTTCTCGAGGGCGTGTCGGACGGAGTCGCGATCTTCACCCTTCGTCGACGCGGGAGTCGGTGCGAGACCGAGCCACTCGTCGCGCGCCGCGAGGATGGTGTCCACGTCCTCCACTGGATCGAGCGCGAGGACTCGGCGCAGGTAGGCTCGAGGATCATTCGGAGTCATCGGCCGCGACTCCGTCCGAGGCATCGTCGACCGGCCCGTCATCGAAGTCGAATCCGAGGCGCGAGAGGGTCACCAGGAGGCTCTCGCGCGACTCCTCGAACCGACCGCGATCGCTCTGAGCCATCGCGCGCTCGAACTGGTCGACGGCATGGTCGAGCTCTTCCCGCTGGAACGGGTTGATCTCGCCGACCGCTCGTTCCGCGAAACGCAGGAGGCGCTGGTTGCGCAGCTCGTCGCGTGGGTAGAACTTGAGCTCCTGGAGCTTGGAGACCGCTCGGCGGATCTCCGACTCCGAGAGGCCCTTCACGTGTTGCAGCAGCACGGTGTGGAACCTCCTGCCGGTCGTCGGGATCAGCGCTTCGACCTCGAGGATTCCGTTGAGGTCGTAGGTGAACCGAACGTGGACTTCGGTACCGATCGGGCCGGGTGGAATACCGGTGACCTGGAGCTCACCGAGGAGCAGATTGTCCTGGACCCGACGTCCTTCGCCTTGGAAGACCCGGAGGCGCATCTCCGACTGGTTCTCCACCAACGTCCCGACGACCTCTTCCCGAGAAACGGGGATCGTCGTGTTCCGATGGATCACGGGTAGGTAGTAGCCGTCCCGGAACCGCGTTCCCAGCTGCTTGGTCGTCTCGACCCCGAGGGTGAACGGACAGACGTCGGTCATCACCATGTCGTCGACGCTGCGGTCATCCGCGATCAGCGCGGCCTGCACGGCAGCCCCGAGCGCCACGACGTGATCGGGATCGAATCGGCAGAGTGGATCGACGCCGAGTCGTCGCCGAACCAGGTCGGCGACGAGCGGCAGGCGCGTCGCACCTCCGACGAGGATGACCTCGTCGAGATCGGAGGCGTTCCACTCCGCGTCGGCGAGCGCTCGGAACACGGGGCGTTCGAGTCGCTCGAGGAGATCGCTCGTTTGCGCCGCGACGATCTCGAGATCGATGGCGATCGTTGGGGAGCTCGGGTCGAGTCGTCCATCGGGACCGGGAAGTCGGACCGTCGAGGACGGGTGCCCTTCGCCGGACAGGGCGCGCTTGGCTCGCTCGCACTCCGCACGGAGTCGCGAGAGTCGCGCCAGCTCGCGGAACTCGACCTGCTCGAAGCTCAGGCCGTGCTGCTTCAGCACGAACGCAGCGAGGCGATCGGTGAAGTCCTCGCCGCCGAGCTGGCTCTCGCCCGAGGTCGCGATGATCTCGAGCGTGCCTTCGAACACCTCCATCAGCGTGACGTCGAACGTGCCCCCGCCGAGGTCGAAGACGAGGAATCGCTTGTCGGTCGCCCGATCGTGGAACCCGTAGGTCAGCGCCGCCGCCGTGGGTTCGTTGATGATCCGTTGGACCTCGAGTCCCGCCAGCTCGCCGGCGAGCTTCGTCGCCTTGCGCTGATGATCGTTGAAGTAGGCGGGGACCGTGATCACCGCGCGCCGCACCTCGGTCCCGAGCGTCACTTCGGCGTCGCGCTTGAGGGAGCGGAGGACGAGGCTCGACAGCTCCGGCGCCGAGAAGGTGCGCTCGCCGAGCGGGATCTCGCGATCCGTGCCCATCCAGCGCTTGAACATCGAGGCGGTGCGCTCCGGTCGCGTCACGCGCAGCTCCACCGCGGCCGCCCCGACGACGATCTGGTCATCGATGACACCGACCACCGACGGTGTGAGCCGATGCCCGGTGGCGTTCGGGATGAGCTCCGGGCGCCCCTCTCGAAACACGGAGCAGAGCGAGTGGGTCGTGCCGAGATCGATTCCGATGAGCGGTGCGGACATGGACGGGGCCTCGAGCGACGGGACACGGCGGAGGATCGGGGGACGAAACTCGGAAGTTAACCGACGGACGGCGCCGGGAACAGTCGCGGGAGGGGACTCCTGAAGGGGGGACCTCCGGATGTCCGATCATCGATCCAGGGCACCACGATGGCGCCTGCTGCCTCGAAAGGACCTTCCCATGCGCGTCGCGATCTTCTGGATCCTGGGGGCGACCCTGCTCGGAACGGGGATCGGCCTGCGGGTCTCCGCCGGGGAGCCGGATTCGTCTCCGGTCGAGCACGAGATCTCGTACGGGAAACGGACCGCGAAGGTCTGGTGGATGCCACCACCCGCGAAGAAGGTGACGAGTCGAACGCCAGTGATCGTCGTCCTCCCGACCTACGGCTACGACGAGCGTGCGACCCAGCGTCTCCTGCGCGATCCGTGGGTCCGGGAAGCCGGGGAGCGCGGCTACGCCGTCGTCGCGGTCGGGATCGCCGGGATCAATCTCTACCACGACGCCCAGGAGTTCTCGCCGGCGTTCTTCGAGTGGTTGCGCAAGACTTCGACGCACGACGCGAGTCGGGTGTTCCTCGTCGGCGGAGGGCACGGGGGGATGGGCGTCCTCTACTGGGCGACGCAGTTCCCGAAGGCCTTCCGAGCGCTCGTCGGAGTTCCGGCGGGGTGGACCGATGATCCGGAGAAGCTCGCCGCACTCCGCGGCAAGCCGATCTGGCTGATGGTCGGCGAGCAGAACGAAAGTTGGCTGAAGTCGACGCGCGAGCTCGAGACCCAACTGCGCAAGGCAAAGGCGCGTGTCGAGGTGGAGATCGTGCCGGGCCCGCAGCAGCCCCCCGATCCGAAGAAGCTCTGCGACTGGCTCGACCGACAGAAGTAGCCCGAATCTCCTGATCGTTGTTCGACCGGACTCGTCCCCGCGACGATCTCTTGAAGAGAGCCGTCGTTCCTTTCAGCCGCTCGAACTCGCTCCGGTGGGGAGTCCGTGACTCCGGTGGTCAGCGCACCTGGCGGAACTCGACTTTCCCACCAAGCCGCCTGCGCTTCGCCAGAAGCACTGACCTTGGATTCTCGGCCCCTTAGCTCGAAAGTAGCTTCACCGGACGGCTAGTGTGGTGTTTGAAAAGTCCGCTGAAGAAGTCGACCGAGGCTTTGGAAGATCTCCTCCGCGGTCTTTGTCCAGCGGATCGGCTTCGGGTTCTCGTTGTGAGTCGCGATGAATTCTTCGATGGCTCGTTCCAGCGAGCGTGTTGTTCTGTGGACGCCTCGTCGGATCTGGCGTTCGGTGAGGAGTGAGAAGAAGCGCTCGACCAGGTTGAGCCAGCTCGAGTAGGTCGGGGTGTAGTGTGCATGAAACCGAGGTCGCCTGTTGAACCAGTTGCGTACCGCAGCGGTCTTGTGCGTGCAGTAGTTGTCCATGACGACGTGGACGTCGAGTTCCTTGGGAACCTCGCGATCGATCTTCCGGAGGAACTTCAGGAACTCCTGGCTCCGGTGCCGACGGTGACATTGTGCGAGGACTTCGCCAGTTGCGACGTCTAGAGCTGCGAAGAGAGAGGTCGTCCCGTGCCGCGAGTACGTGTGGGTGCGTCGCTCCGTCTGGCCGGGGAGCATTGGTAGAAGCGGCTGCGTGCGGTCGAGGGCCTGGATCTGAGACTTCTCGTCGACACAGAGAACGACGGCATTCGCGGGTGGATCGAGATAGAGGCCAACAATGTCGATGACCTTCTCGGCGAAGAACGGATCCGTAGAGATGGTGAAGGTCTCGCTGCGATGGGGTTGAAGCCCGAACGCCTTCCAGACGCGGTGTACTCGATTGACGGGGATCCGCAGTTCATCGGCGAGCAGTCGGCAGCTCCAATGAGTTGCTCCTTTGGGCTTCTTCTCCAAGGTCGTCCGAACAAGCTGCTCGATCTCATGATCGGAGATCTTCCGTGGGCGCCCGGACCGCGGGGCATCGCAGATTCCATCGAGCCGTCGCTCGGCGTAGCGCTTCCGCCACTTGCTGACGGTTTGACTCGCGACCTGGAGCTGCTCGGCTATGTCCTCGGTGGGCAATCCGCGTGCAGCGAGGAGGACGATTCTGGCGCGCAGAGCGAGTGCCTGAGAAGTCTTGGACCGACGGGAGAGTGCGCGGAGATCCTCGCGCTCGTTGTCGGTAAGAGTGATTGTCGTGGCAGGACGTCCCATGACCATTGGCCTCCCCTTTCCATGGTAGGAAAGACGAGGCCACGCGCGTAGACCCTCAAACTAATGTAGCGAATTTTTCAAACACCACACTAGAACCCCACCCCGATGTCGAACTGGAAGTTCCGCGTGCGGTCGGTCTTCTCCTCGAGGATCGCTTCTCCCCAGGAGACCGAGATCGGGAGGTTCTGCCCGAGGAACGGGACATTGAACAGAATGCCCGCGCCCACGGCGAGGCGATAGTCCCGGAGGTAGAGGTGGTTGAGGTCTCGGGAGAGGTTCCCGTAGTCGGCGAAGAAGACCCCGCGCAGCGTCTCCTCGTAGATCGGGAAACTGTACTGCAGCGTCCCGCTGTGCGAGGCGGTGCCCCCGAGCGGCTCACGGTTGTACATCGGGCCGACACCATTGAAGCGGAAACCGCGGAGGCTTCGCGGTCCCCCGAGGTAGAAGCGCTCGAAAATCGGGATCTCTTTGGTGTTGTGGTGCGGCTCCGCCCACTCGAAGAGGTTTCGGAAGGTGATGATGTGGCGCTTGTCCCCCTCGTCGTCGGAGAAGACGGTCTCGTGGATCGAGAGGACGGCCGAAGCGACCGACATGTCGAGCTCGCCACCGAGAGGACCACCTGCGTACTGGTACTCTCCCGACAGCATCCAGCCATCGACCGGCCCGACCAGATAGCGATAGGTTCGACGGTCGTAAGCGAGATTCGCGATGAGCCGGGAGATCCGGGTCGTTCCCTGGACGCGGAAGACATCGGGCGGGGCGTCGAGCTCGATGCGTCGGATGTCCGCGATCTCGAATCGGTAGCGGAGCCCACCGCTGAGATTGCGATCGAAAGGAAAGACCTGCCCGACCCCGACGTCGAATCCGATTCGATCGTCCCGATAGTCGCGACGCTGGAAGTCGGTCTTGAACAGCTGAAGACGTCCCGAGGTGTCGCTGTCGAAGAGGTGCGGCTCTCCGAAGATCACTCGGTATCGGGAGAACTCGGTCCCGGGTGATGCCTCGATCGCGAACTCCTGGCCTCCGCCGGTGAACGCATCCGCGAGGTCGAAGAAATCCTCGGGAAGGTCGGTGATGTCGAAGTTGTTCTTCCTGAGCGCGATGTTGCCGACCAGCCCGCGCCCCGACGTGAGGCCGAATCCGAAGAGGAAACGACCGGTCGACCCCTCCTTGACGTTCACGACGACGTTCTTCTGGTTCGGTGTGGACCCTTGCTCGAACCAGGTGTTCACGCGCTCGAAGTACTGGAGCCGGTAGAGTCGGCTCTCCGCGTCCTCGATCTTCGAGTAGCTGATCGCCTCCCCGGGGTAGTACTCCAGTTCCCGGCGGACGACCTTGTCCCGAGTCTCCTCGTTGCCCCGAACATCGATGAACTCGATGAAGAACTTCTCTCCCTCTTGGACGGTCAAGTGGAGGGTCACCTCGCTCGAGTCCTCGGAGACGATGATCTCGGGGACTGCCCGCATCTCGATGAACGCCTTGTCGAAGTAGAGGCGTTGCAGGCTGGTGATGTCCTCGGACAGGGTCTGGCCATCCCAGAAGTCTCCGGGTTGCGCGTCGATCTTGTCGCGCAGCACCGACACCGGGAACACCCCGCGTCCCTGGATCTCGATCTCCACATCTCGAATCCGATAGCGCTCTCCCTCGACCACGCGGATCCCGAGGTGGAGTTCCGATCGATCGCGGTTGAAGGCGAAGTCCTCGGCGCCGACGTGGACATCGAAGAAGCCGTGGTTGTGGTAGAACGCCTCGACGTTGGCGAGGTCCTGGTTGAGAGTGTCTTCCTCGTAGTAGCCGTTGTTCGGGAAACCGAAGAACCACGAGCGCTCGCGACTGAGGATCACCTTGCGGAGCTCGGCGTCGCGGAACGTCGTGTTCCCCTGGAACTCGATGGACTGGATGAAGACCTGCGGCCCTTCGTCCGCGACGAACTCGACGATCAGCCCGCCGTCGGGATGGGGGAGGGTCCGGGTCGAGACCGTGGCGAAGAGAAACCCCTTCTCACGATAGGTTCGTTGGAGGTCGAAGCGGTCGTTGCGGAGCTTCACCCGATCCAGGAGCTCCCGAGCCTTGGTCCGACGGTTCTCGAGCTCGGCCCGCCGGTCGAGGCTCTCGACGCCGACGAATCGAACCTCCTTGACGTAGTCTCGTTCGGAGAAGATCAGGACCACCCGTACACCGTCGTCGAGCGGCTCGACACGCGTATCGATGAACTGGTACTGGCCCGTCTTCAGCAGGCGGTGGTATTCGTCGTCGAGGACCGACGGATCGTAGGGGTCTCCGACCTCGAGCCGAAGCTGTGCCTCGACCTCGCCCCGGCTGACCCGGTCGAGCCCGCGGAGTTCGATCTCGCGGATCACGGTGCTGCTCTGCGCGCCGAGCGACGTCGCCCCACACCACAACCACAGTACGACCGACGCTAGGACGAGTCGCCTCGAGCCGCGAGGCCACCTGGGTCGGGGCGCCGGAACCGGATCGCGATCGATCGGGGAGGGGGGTGGGGAGGGAACCGTGGACGTCAACGACCCGACCTCTCGACACTACCGGTTCCGGAGTCTGCGGGAGCGACGAGTGCGCGTCACTCCTTGGAGCGACGAGCCGTCGCCG
>JAGQRC010000181.1 GCA_020425835.1 Planctomycetota bacterium
GCTACGCGTCCTGTCCGTGATGCGAACCCGGACCAGTGCACTGACACCGGGGAGGGGATGCGAAGCGATGGTGGGATGCGAACGGTGAGCGAACCGCAGGATGCCCTGGGATCCGAGATGCGGGAGGGTGAGTGAGACCGATCGCCAAGGGTCTCGCGATCGGCTGCGTGTCGGACCGCGGGTCTCCCCCCTTTCGGGGCCGCTCGACCCGCGATCCCGACGGCGTCCTTCGCTACTTGTCGTGGTGCTCCTTCAAGTGCTTCTGGTCCTCTTCGCTGAAGTAGGCGGCGACGAAACGGTCGAGGCTCGCACGCAACGCAGTGGCGTGGGACGGATCGACGTTCTGCTTGCACTTCATGGCGCCGATCAGCATCTCGTGGAGCGAGGTGAGTTGGGTGAGGTATTTCGCGTACTCCGGGGAGTCGGCTTCCTTCGGCTTGACGCGCTGGGTCATGAAGTACTGCGTGACGATGTGCTGGATCTTGTCGGCGTGCTCGTCCTTGTTCTCGACCCAACGCACGAGCTGATTCACGGACAGCGCATCGGTCTTCCCGGTGAGCGCCTGAATCTGGCTCATCGACTTCTCGACCGTGGCGATGTGCTCCTCGAGGAGGACGATCCGGGTCTTGTCGCCGTAGATCCCGCAGGGGATCTCACAGTGCGAATAGGCCACTCTCTGGGCCACGAGTCCGACACCGACGACGAGAGCAGTGGTGGCGAGAGCGAGCTTGATCTTCATCGCAGTCCTCACTTCGTTGGGGGTCACGGGAATGACTCAGGGGTCATGGAGATGACGCCGTCCGGAGGTCGATCCAGATTGGACTCGAAATCCGCTTCGGATCGGTGACGATGCGGCATGATGCCATGCTCGGATCCCGATCGCCACCGCACCCAGAGGAGGTTCACGATGTCCGCACGGAAGCGACACTGGCCGATCGTTCCGATCGTTCTGGCGATGATCGGGCTCGCGACGACCCTGAGCCGTGGCGCCGACTCGAGGCCGATACCGGAACGATTCCTCTCCGCCCTTCCGACCGATTGGGGGAAAGCCGCGACGATCGAGGTGCCCGAGGGTCAGTTGGCCGGGATCGGGCAGAAGCTCGGCGGCGAGTTGACCCGCGTCACCAACACGACGATCCAAGCCAACGGAACCGCCTTCAAGCTGAACACGGTTCACTGCAAGACCGCCCAGGACGCGGATCGGGTGGAGGCCGCGCTCCGACGGCTCAAGCAGGACACCCGAATGCTCGCGCGGTTCGACACGGTGCTGGTCGAGCTGGTCGCGGGCGACAACGCCGCGCTCCGGCTCGCCCTCGACGCGCGCTACCGACTGGGGATCCAACCCCCTTCGGTTCGCTACGAGGTCTCGTTCGAGGCGCTTCCGCTCGCGAAGAGCGATGACATGAGCTGGAATGCTCTGTTCAACGCCTTCCTGGCCCACGAGCGCGGCGAGGACCCGGAGCAGCTCCGCGCGTTGCTCGCGAAGTTCGAGTTCTCGGACCGACTCGTCCTCCGCGCCTTCGGTCAGGGAACGACGAAGACCCGTTGGACCGTCGATCCCCGTCCGAAGAAGGAGTCGCGGCGGCCCGACGGGACGATGGAGTACGGCCTCGGCGACCGCCACGACACCGCCGGCGCGAGAACGGTGACCGTCGCGGGCAAGATCGTCAGTCAGACGGGATCGGCGACTCCAGCGGGTCGGATCGATGAGAAGGAGCTGCTCTCCGCGACATCGCACTGGCCCTCCGACGACCCGGAGATCGTCGAGCTCGCCCGGGCGATCGTCGGCGATGCGTCGGGTCGGCAGGAGAGGGTCGATCGGCTCCTCGGATGGTTCACGGCAGGTGGGCTCCGCTTCGGCGGTCCGGTCGTCGGTTCGCGTTACGGAGTGAAGCAGGTGCTCCAGCAGAAGCAGGGTCACTGCTGGGACTTCGCGGACCTCTGCATCGCGCTGTGCCGCGCCAGTGGCGTCCCCGCCCGCGAGGTCCTCGGCTGGCTGCACGGTGTCTCGGGGCACGTCTGGGTCGAGGTCCTGGTCGATGAACAGGGTTGGCGCGCCATCGATCCGACATCCGGACTGGCGTGCGGGAGCGACTACGTGCCGATCATGGTGAGCCACGATGGAGACGTGCCGTTCGCCTATGCGTCATCGGTGCAGGTGAAGCGCGTCGACTGAGAGGGCGACCTCCGCCGCCATCGCTTCACGGGCAGGGGTAGCTGTCACACCCCAGCATCGTCGCGCCCACCGCACAACTCGGGAACGGCGCGGGCGGCGGCGGTCCACCGAGGAAGCCGAAGTTCAGGGAGTACAACGGATCGGCGATGTTCAGGGCGCCATCGCCATCCGCATCGCACGCATCGAGGCAGAACACGGCGAGTCCGGAGAACAGGTGCTGGAGCGACTCGATCGCATCGCCGATCGCGATCCCACCGTTGCGGTCGCAGTCGCCACGGAGGTACGCGACGCCGGAGCCGTGAACGATGCGAACGAAGCCGTGCCGGAACACGGGACCGTTCGACGTGCTGCCGGCATCCACCTGGTTCACGACGAACGGGACTCCGATGCCGTCCGCCCAACGCAATTCGAAGTAGTCGCCGAAGAGGTCGTCGAGCGTAGTCTCGAACTGGACCGTGATGAGATCGCTCACACGTTGGAGGGCGATCGACTCGACGCCCAGCATGTCGTACACGACCGACCCGGCGAGGCCCTCGGGAAACTCGGTGATCGCGAAGTAGTCCGGCCCCCCGGTCAACTTCGCGACCGGCCCCGCGGGTGAGAACGACAGCGCCACGAGGCGGCCGGTGTCGTAGGCGAGCGAGAACGATGCCCCGGATGTCCCGATGAACGGAGCGTCGTACTGTCGTGCCCCGATCGACGCTGCGAATGTCGTCGAGCCGGTCCCGGCGTAGACCCGCTGCTCGCGCGGCGCGATGAACTCGTACGGAGCGTCCACGATCGCGATCTCCCCCGCATGGGTCGCCGGCACGATCGACGCGCCGCCGTACACGTAGACCACGGCGGTCGGGGGGGTGCCGAGGGTGGTACAGAACGTCAGCGGTGTGGAGGTGCCTGCCGGGCCGACCGCCGCGTAGTCGACGACGTAGAACTCGTGACAGCGACTCGCGGGGAGGACGTGGAGGCCGAGGAAGCTGATGACCACTCCCGAGGTCCAACCATCGGCGTAGAGCTCGAGATGCTCGAAGTCGGGCGGATCGCCGCCATTCACCGTCGCGGTCGTCGCACCCTGGTGAACCTCGACCACCTGCGCGACGGTGGGGTCGTTGCAGACTCCGAAGGACCAGCCGAACGAGTCGTAGGGCGTAGCCCCCAGGACTCGGATCTCACCCGATGCTCCGGGGCGGGACTCGTCTCGCGTCGCCCACAGGGTGTTCGTGATGTCCGGCTGCGCGCCGAGCCCCATCGCGATGCCCATCGTCAGGAGCGCCCCGGTGATCGCGGACGCGATCCGAACCGGTGCCATACTGCCCGCCTCTCTCTTCCTCTTTGTCCTCTTTCTTGCTCGGTCTGCATCTTTCCCCGCCGGTGCCGTCATCCTATCCGCTCCGCGACCTCGAGCCAGCGCGCGTCGATGCGGTCGAGATCCGGGGTTTGGCGACTCCGTCCTTGCCAGGCCGGTCCGCACGCGGAGACTGGGAGCGGAGGGACGTCATGATCCGCCACACCCGCGTCGTGCCGGTCGCGCTCGGCCTGCTCGCTCTCGCCGGTTCCCTGCTCCCTGGTCAGCAGCCTCGGCTTCTGTTGGACGTCGATGCACGGGGCGACTCATCTGCCATCACGGCTTCGCTCGTGATCGGCGACACGATCTACGTCGCCCTCGACGATGGACTCCGCGGCAACGAGCTGTGGCGTGTCGACGCGACGAGCGCGACGGCGTCCTTGGTCGTCGACATCGCCAGCGGCCCCGCAGGGTCGAGTCCTTCCGACTTCGCCGAACTCGGAGGCGTGCTGCTGTTCGCCGCGGACGATGGACTCTCCGGTCGCGAGCTCTGGCGCAGCGATGGCACGGAGATCGGAACGTGGCGCGTCACCGATTCCCCCGTCGGTCCGGGGGGACTCGACCCGCGGGAGTTGACGTCGAACGGCGGACTCGTGGTTTTCCGAGGGCGAGCCTCCGACGGAGGCGCCGAGCTCTACCGCAGCGACGGGAGCGAGGCTGGCACGCTTCGCATCGCCGATCTTCGCCCGGGCCCGAACGGGAGCCACCCCGCGCTGCTCACCTCGCTGAACGACGTCATCTACTTCACCGCAGATGACGGAGTGCACGGACGTGAGCTGTGGCGATCCGAAGGCAGCGCGGCGACGACGGTGATGGTCGCCGATCTTCGCCCGGGCCCGCTCGGGTCCGGTCCGGATCCGATCTTCTTCGATGCCCCGCCGATCGACGGTCCGATCGAGCTGACGATCGTCGCCGATCAGCTCTACTTCCTCGCCAACGATGCGACGACGGGACTCGAGCTCTTCCGGAGCGACGGAACGAGCAGCGGCACCGAACTCGTCGTCGATCTCACGCCCGGTGTCGATGCCTCCGTGATCGACTCGCTCACACGCCTCTACTTCGTGCGTGATACACCCGGCGCAACAGGTCGAGAAGTGTGGCGCACCGACGGGACGGAGGCGGGCACCGAGCTCGTGGTCGACCTCCGAGCGGGCGCGCTCGGCTCCGACCCTCGCGAGTTGGTGGCGATCGGCGACTCGCTCTACTTCGTCGCGGATGATGGCATCGACGGATCGGAGTTGTGGATCGCGGCTGGGACCGCTGGGGGCGCGACGCGGCTCACCGATGCGCAGCCCGGGCCGGCACCGACCGCCGGCGACGCCCCGAGTGCGATCGTCCCGTTCCTCGGCGGCGTCGCGTTGAGCGTGGCCGACGACGGTACGCTCGGGCGGGAGCTCTGGATCTCCGACGGCACGATGCTCGGAACCGGGCCGATCTTCGATGCGTCGGTCGGCGCGACGAGCGGCGGGGGCTATCCGGTCATCGCCACCGCGACGCGACTCCTGTTTCGGGCGACCGACGGACTCTCCGGTCTCGAGCCGTGGATCACCGACGGCAGCGCGCTCGGGACGGTCTTCCTCGGCGACCTCGATCCGCGAACGTCCGGCTCGGGCGCGTACGAGCTGACCGTGGCAGCCGGACGACTCTACTTCGGGGCACGAAGCAGTGAGGGCGACACCGAACTCTGGCGCTCGGACGGGATCGTCACCGAGAAGCTCGATCTCTATCCCGGCAGCGCCTCGTCGAGCCCCGACGAGCTCGCGGCGATCGGGGGCTCGGTCTACTTCAGCGCCCGCGATTCTGTCGCGGGTTGGGAGCCGTGGCGCGCCGACGAGCTGACGGCCGAGTTGGTCGCGGATGTCTACGGCGGGGGCGTGAGCTCCGATCCCCTTTTGTTCACCGACCTCAATGGCGACGTTCTCTTCGTCGCCGAGAGCCCGGGCTTCGGGGCGGAGCCGTGGCTCCACGTTCCGACGACGGGCGACACGTTCCTCCTCTCCGACATCCGACCGGGGAACCCCGATTCGCTCATCGGCCGAGTCACTGTCCACAGTGGCGTCGCCTACTTCTCGGCCGACGACGGCGTCAGCGGGCGGGAGCTCTGGCGAAGCGATGGAACACCGAGTGGCACCTATCGGCTGCTCGACATCCTACCGGGGCCGACCGGCTCGAATCCGGGAGACCTCGAGTCGACCCCGATCGGGCTCTTCTTCCGTGCGAACGATGGCGTCCACGGCAGTGAGTTGTGGGTGACCGACGGCACCGAGTCGGGCACGACGCTCGTCGCAGACATCTGGGCCGGCTCGTTGAGCTCGAGCCCGACCGAGCTGACCTTCGTCAACAGCGCCCTCTTCTTCCGAGCCACCGACGGCATCCTGGATCTCGACGAGTTGTGGAAGAGCGACGGCACTGCAGCCGGCACGGTTCAGGTCGCCGACATCAACCCGGGAGGCGCGGCCTCGAGCCCGAGCCGACTCGTCGACTTCGATGGGTGGTTGTACTTCGCTGCCACTTCGCCGCTCGGTCTCGACATCTGGCGCTCGGATGGCACCGCATCCGGCACCGAGCTCGCAATCGATCTCCCCGCCGGCTTCGGCAGCCTCTCGACGCCCCTCGTGCCGATCGACGACTTCATCGCCTTCCGCAACGGCTCGATCTCGCAGGGCGGCACCCTCTACATCAGCGACGGCTCGAGCGAGGGCACACGCGCGGTGCCGGGCGTCCACGTCTGGGAGCTGGAGGTCGACGGCGACCGGCTCTACTTCTCCGCCGACGACGGGATCACCGGTCGGGAACCCTGGGTCCTCGACGAGCCCCCGCTCGGGATCACCGCGCTCGGTTGCGAAGTCGTCGATCCGATGAGCTGCGAGGTGGAGCTGACCTGGACCAATCGAGAGGTCTACGACGCGATCGATATCGCGATCGGTGGAGTGGTCGCGGCGACGTTGCCCGGCACCGCGACGCTCGTCACGCTCGACGTCGATCCCGGTCAGGAGATCTGCCTGATCCCGGTGGTCGGTGTGGCGAGCACGGAGCGACGCGCCTTCGCGAGTTGCTGCACACCGGACTGCGGCGTTCCGTTCGTGCGGGGCGACACCAACGGCGACCTGTGGATCGATGTCGCCGACGCCGTCTTCGCGCTCAACGCGCTCTTCGTGCCCGGGTCCCCCGGGTTCGGGTGCGAGAACGCGGCCGACGTGGATGACAACGGGATCCTGACGATCGGGGACCCGATCGGGATCCTGGAGGCCCTCTTCTCCTCCGCGTCGATCCCCGCGCCGACGATGTGCGGCCCGGATCCGACCCCGAGCGGACCGAGTTGCCTGGCGAGTGGTTGCCCGTGATCGGGCGGCTCAGCGGCGATCGCGAAGCGCGCGATACTCCTGATCCAGGTGCTCGTACTCGGCCGTGAGCTCGGCGACCCGAGCGCTGCGCTCCTCGGTCTTGTTGGCAACGACATCGAACGCGACGCGAGCGGTCCCGACGAGAGACTCCTTCTCTCCGACGGCCGCCGGAAGCAGTTCGATGTGCTCGATGATCTGCGCGAGTCGTTCGTCGGCCTCCT
>JAGQRC010000182.1 GCA_020425835.1 Planctomycetota bacterium
ATCATACAACCGGGTCTCGAGCCCGATTCCACGGCATCCGACAACGGGCGCGTCCCGTCGCGACCAACACCGTGACCGCGCCCCCGTAGATCGGGACTCGAGACCAACGGTATCGCCGCTCCCAGCGCTCGGCCCGGGCCGCGTCCCGCGCCGTCGTCGATCGGCGAGCTCGAAGCGAAGGTCCCACGTGGGATCGTCGGTTGTGTCCGTCGACGGGCTGCTCCCCCGACTGCGGGATCCCCCCGGAAGAGGATCGCGTTCTCACGCGCCTCGGGCAGCGTCGACTCCTCGAGCCTGGCTCGGCTCGCTTCGGAAGGGTGAAGAGTATGGTGGTTCGGTGTGTCCGGACCGATGCCCCGTGGGGTGTCGGCCGAGTGGTCCGATGTGTCGGAGCCATGGCGATCGCCCTGCTCCCGGCGCTGGCGAACGGTCAGTTGACCTTCACGAAGGTCGACATCGATGCGGCGCTCGGTGTGAGTCGCAGCACGGTGCAGAACCTCATCATCGACACGAGCCCGATGGATCCCACGATCATCGTGCCGGTCGAAACACCGGATGGGACGACGCTGACGCTCGTCGTCGATCGCTACTCGATCCGCGGTGACGGCTTCCAGGTGCTCGTCGACGACGGATCGGGACACCTGACTCCGTACCCCGCTCCACCCGAGTCGACCTATCGAGGATTCGTCGCCGAGAATCCCAACTTCGAGGTCCGCGCCTCCTACTACGACGGTCTCTTCCGCGCCGTGGTCGTCGGCTTCGACCAGGTTTGGGCGGTCCAGCCCGTGGTCGAGCTCTTCCCGAGCGCGAGCCCGGACACCTACGTCGTCCACAGCTCCCTCGACGCGCTGCCCCGCTCGGAGTCGTGCGGTGTCGTCAACTCACAAACCGCGCCTCCCTCGTTGGGCGGCAGCGGCGCGACCCCCGCCGGGGCCGGATCGCTCGAGGTGTGCGAGGTCGCGCTCGACGCCGACTTCGAGTACTACCAGAGCCTCTTCTCCAGCGTGACCTCCGTCGTCAACGATCTCGAAGCCGTCATGAACGGAGTCGAGAGTGTCTACGAGGTCCCGGCCATTCTCCTGCGGTACGAGATCACCATGATCGTGGTCCGCACCACGTCGGGTCCCTACACGGCCGCCGATGCGGGATCTCGTCTCACACAGTTCCGGAACACGTGGAACAGCTCCCCCGAGTCGGGGATCCACCGCGACATCGCTCACCTCTTCACCGGGCAGGACCTGACCGGAACGGTGATCGGAATCGCGTCGCTCAGCGTGATCTGCTCCTCGAGCAACGGCTACGGACTCTCGCAGTCGCGATACACATCGAACTTCACGAAACGGATCTCGTTGACGGCACACGAGCTGGGCCACAACTGGTCGGCGCAGCACTGCAACTCGACGCCCCCGTGTCGGATCATGTGCTCGTCCAATGGCGGGTGCAACGGCTTGAACCCGCTCCAGTTCGGCGGAGCGGCGATCGATCAGATCACCGCGTTCAAGGCGACGCGGACGTGCTTGAGCGACCTGCCGCCGACCCTCACGATCCCGTTCGAGGAGCCGTTCGACACGCTGTCGCTCTCGCCCACCCGCTGGTCGTACAACCAGGGAGCCACCGTCTCGAGCGCGGGGATCGGCGAGCCGTCGGCCCCGAACTCACTGATGCTGAACTCCGCGGGTACCGCGCTCTACCAAGACGACGACATCCGCAGCGTGTTCATCAACCTCGCGAGCGTCCCGAACCCGGCCCTGCAGTTCTCGCTGCAGCACATCGGAGTTCCCTCGGGCGGAACGTGCTCCGCGCAGTACTGGAGCCTCACCCACGACTGGGTCACGCTGGAGACCTTCGTCTCCGATGGTGTGGACATGAATTCGTTCGAGACCCATGTCTACGGGCTCCCCGGGAGCGCGAAACACGCGGAGTTCCGAGTGCGCTTCACCTGCGATGTCGCGGGAACGACTCAACGCTGGTACATCGACGACATCACCGTGACGGATGGCGCGCCGATTCCGACCGATCCCCCGTTGATCACGTCGGTGCTCCCGAGCAATGGTCCGATCGGAGGGGGAACGCCGATCACGATCCTCGGTGAGAACTTCGCGGCGAACGCCAGCGTGCTCATCGGGCCGTTCTCGCTCCAAGACCTCTTCTACGTGAACAGCTCGGAGATCACCGGAGTGACGCCCGCGGGTCTCAGTCCGGGTGCGACCACGGTGACGATCGGTCAGGTCTCCGGAAGTGACGTCTACCTCCCCGGTTTCACCTACACCAACAACACGTTGGCGATCCAGAGCGCCGAAGCCACTCCGGGATCGACGATCGAGCTCCTCGCGATCGCGACGAACGATCTCGATCTCGGCGGATTCTCCTTCGCCGGAGTGTTCGATGCGCCGAACATGACCCTGCAAGCGCTCGACACCGTCGGGACCGATGCGGCCGGCGCGGACTTCGTGGCCCCGAACTGGTCGAACGTTCCGGGCGACAGCTGGTTCACGGTCGGGATCGTGATCGACATCGCGCCACCGATCGACGGAGTCCTCGCCGCCGATGTCGACAACACCGTCGCGCGACTCGTGTTCGACGTCTCACCGACGGCGCCGGTCGGCGAGTTCCTCCCCGTCGACTTCGTCGGAGGGGTCGGAGACCCGCCGGTGGACATCGTCTTCTCCCTCGAAGGTGGCATGTCGGCGACGCCGTCTCTGTTCCAGGGCCTGGTCAGCGTCATCGAGGGCACCACGTTCATCCGTGGTGATGGCAACGGCGACGGGCTCGTCGACATCGCAGACCCGGTGGCCAACCTCGCCTACCAGTTCTCGCTGGGGCCCGCGGCCTGCCTCGACGCGCTCGACACGAACGACGACGGCACGATCAACGTCGCCGATCCGATCTACAATCTGGCATTCCTCTTCTCGGCGGGTCCGGCGCCCCTTCCGCCGTACCCGGCTCCGGGCCTCGACCCGACGAGCGACGCGCTCGACTGCGGGCCCTGATCGAGAGCGGAGTCGATCCTCGGATCGACTGGTGACGCGGGCTCGATCGCACGGCGGTCGAGCCCGTGGCTCATCCCGCGCGCGAAGCGACGATCGGATCCGCGACGACCGGGGACAACGACCCAGCCCAGCGATTGTGTCCGATCGCACGACTCGAGGAAGCACCGAACCCCACGCGGACGAGCCCTGTCCCTCCTCCGGGCGCCCTGCACCCTGGCACTCCCGGTGCAGACGGGAAGAATCCGCGACCACCATCGCTCACGCCGAAACGAACGTCAGGAACGAGCTCCGCGACGAAAGAACCGAACCATGCGCCACGCCGTGCTGTTCCTCCTCGCTTCGTGGGTGGCTACGACTCCGTGCCTCGCCGCTCAACGACAGCTCACGCTGGAAGTCCTCGTTCGCCAGTCGACGGAGATCGTCGTCGGTGAGGTCGAGTCGATCCGTGCGAGCTGGGGAGAGTGGCCGGGCGTCGGCCGAATCGTCGTGAGTGACATCACTCTGCGCGTCGACGAGTCGTGGCTGAGGAGCCCAGCGGACGGCGAGGCGACCCCGTCGAGCCACCTCGTGGTGCGCGTGCCGGGCGGAACGCTCGCGGATGGCCGCCAAGTGCAAGTCTCGGAGATGCCGAAGTTCTCCGTCGGCGAACGGGTTCTGGTCTTTGCGCGAAAGCAGGGCGCGCACCACTGGGTCACCGGACACGCGCAGGGTAAAGCCCACGTCCAGGGACGGAGGGTCGTCGGGATTCCGGGCCACGCGATCGATCGCGACGTCCTCACTCCCACGCTTCGGCGACGTGTGGCGAGGATTCTGGAGCAGAAGCCGACATGCGAACGCTGATCCTCGCGGCGCTCGTCGCCTTGGCCGCGCTGCTCATCACCCCCTGGGTCCACTCGTGGGTCCCGACCGGTCAGACCTGGCCCACGATGACCGTGCCGTTCTCGGTGAACCCCGGCTTCCCGGCCGTCCCCGGTGGGACCGCGATTCAGCAGGCCGAGACGATTCGCTGCGCCGCCGAGGCGTGGCGCCTCCAGGCCCGAATCCCCTTCGAGTTCCAGTACGTCGGCTCGACGACCAGCACGTCCCTCGATCCCTTCGACGGCATCAACGTCGTTCAACACTCGACCGGCAGCGGCGGGGGTGGACTGCTCGCGGTCACGATCCGCGGATTCGTCGGTTCGACGATGGAGGGCTTCGACGTCGTCTGTTTCGCCGCGAACGACACCGGGCCGATCGGCTGGAACGGCGTCGGGGATCCCGGCGCCGGCGAGGAGGACATCGCAGCGGTGGTCACCCACGAGTTCGGTCACGCGCTCGGTCTCGACCACACTGCCACGCCCGATGCGACGATGTTCGCCGACGCGATCGGAGTCGCCGCCCGCACGCTCTCCGCCGATGACATCGCCGGGGCCAAGAGTCTGTACGGAGACGACCCGTCGATCGTCTCCGGTCCGGTGTTCGACGACATCGTTCCCGCGTCCGGGAGCGCCACCGGCGGCGACGAGGTCTTCATCATCGGACACAACTTCACGTGGGGGTCCGACACGACGCTCACGATCGATGGTCAACCGCTCGACCCGGCATTCTTCGAGATCGAGTCGAGCTGTCGGTTGCGGATCCTGGCGATGCCTCCCCACCTTCCCGGCCCCGCCACGATCGCCATGAACAACGAGCTCGGCTCGTACGAGCTGGTCGATGCCTTCCTCTACACGGGCGCCACGGGCGGCCCCGCGATGCTCCAGGAGGCGACGAAGATCGCGACGCCAGGAACTTCCGGCGTCGAGCTCGAGATCTCCGGGACGTTCGACTTCCCGCTCGGCGGCTACTCGATCGGGTGTGCCTTCGACCCGACGACGCTGACGGTGTCGACGATCACCCTCGACGGCACCGAGGCCGACGGCGCCGAGTACTTCGCCTCCGACTTCGACAACACTTCGGGTTGGCTGACGATCGAGGTGGAGATCGACATCACACCGCCGATCGACCAGGCGATCCCGGCCGGCGCGGATCGATCACTCGCGCGAACTCAGTTCGACGTCGCACCGAGCGCGATGATCGGCTTCAGCAGCGTGGTGATCGCGGATGGACTCGGGTCACCGCCGGTCGACCTGTTGGTGACCGGCCTCGGCGGGACCAACCCGGTGTTCCCCACCACGATCTCGGGTGGGGTCCTCATCGCCGACGGGCCGACGTTCGTCCGCGGCGACACCAACGGTGACGGCTTCGTCGAGGTCAGCGACGTCCAGTACCACCTCGAGTGGTTGTTCCTCCTCGGCCCCTCGACTTGTCCCGACGCGCACGACAGCAACGACGATGGACGTGCCGACGTCGCCGACGCGATCTGGGTGCTCGCGTACCTCTTCCTCGGCGGCGCCCCGCCCACACCCCCGTTTCCGTTCCCGGGAGTCGATCCCAGCCTCGATCCGCTCGGGTGCAACTGATCGTTTTCGGTGCAGGCCACTTCTCGTCGAATCCGCGATGGGCGACACTCCACGGTGAGCGGTGTGGCGCTCGGGTTCGATCGCTCGTCGGACGCCGTACGCCTTCCTCGCCGCTCCGCGGTCCGCGACGGGGCCGGGTTCGGCGCTCGACTCGAGACGGAAAGGCAAGCCTGCGTCCCGGCGACCTCCGCCGGGATCGGCTCTCGATATCGTGACCCTCCTCTGGATCTATGCGGTCTTCACCGTCGGCGTCTCGTTCTGTTGCTCCCTGCTGGAGGCAGCCCTCCTCTCCATCCAGACCGCCTCGTTGACCGACGAGTCGGGAGAGACCAAGAGCCTCGGCGCGAAGCGGTTGCTCGACATCAAGACGAGTCGCCTCGACGACGCGCTCAGCGCGATCCTCATCGTGAACACCGTCGCCAACACCCTCGGGGCGGTGCTCGTCGGGTCGGAGGCTCGCAGTTGGGCCCGCGCAACGTTCGGCGCCGGCGAGATCGAGTTCGTGGTCGGCCTGACCTCGGTCGTCCTGACCCTCGTGATCCTGACCTTTTCGGAGATCGTGCCGAAGACGCTCGGCGCCGCCTACGCTCGCCCGCTCTCCTCGTTGGTCGGACACTCCCTGTTCGCGCTGACCTTCGGAATGGCTCCGATCCTGGTCCTGACCCGTGCGCTGACGCGCTGGCTCACGCGGGGCGAGCGCCAGACCATCAGCCGCAGTGAGCTGACCGCGTTCATCGAGACCGCTCGCCGCGACGGCATCCTCGAGACCTTGGAGGCGCGACTCTACGGGCGACTCCTGCAGTTTCGCCGCGTCCGAGTCAGCGATGTGATGACCCCACGCTCCGTCGCCGTCACCGTCCCGGAGTCGCTGACGGCGGGCGAGTTCCTCGAGCGACGGGAGTGCGGCATCTACAGCCGCGTTCCGGTCTATCGCAAGGACCGCGACGATATCGTCGGATACGTTCTCCAGAAGGACATCCTCCGCGCCCTGGCCAAGGGGGCCTCGCCCGACAAGCTGGTCGGCTCGTTCATGCGGAGCGTCTGGTATCTCCCCGAACTCGTCTCGGTGATCGACGCGCTGAAGCAGTCGCTCTCGCGTCGCGAGGCCCTCGCGATGGTGACCGACGAGCACGGGACGATCACGGGGCTCGTCACGCGGGAGGATCTGATCGAGACGCTCCTCGGCACCGAGATCCTCGATGAGTCCGACCGCGTGGCCGATCTCCGTCAGATCGCCGCGAAGATCCGCGATCAGCGACTCCGAGAGCGGGAGAAGCGCCAGGAGCTGATCTGACGGTCGACGCGACGCGGTCGGCCGGGGGAACGGTCTCGGGCTCGACGACGTTCGCGGTCGGAGCTCCTTCCCGACCTGTCGAACCGCGAACGGACCCCCATGAGCGATCCCGAACTGCCCACCGATGACTGGCGCGTGCTGAAGCGCCTCACCGAGCTCCCTGGACCCGAACGAACGACCCCCGCGGAAGCGACGGTGCTGGCCGCGATGCTCGGTCTCGGCGCAGTGATGATGGGTTGGGGGTTGCGAAGAGGCTGCGTCCTCAAGGGCATTGCGGGCGGCCTCGTCTCCGGGGCCGCGCTCGCACTGCTCCTCATCCTCCCTCACGCGCGCGCG
>JAGQRC010000183.1 GCA_020425835.1 Planctomycetota bacterium
CTCCTGCTCGCGGCGCGACTCCGGGTCGAAGCTCCCTCTCGGACCCGGAAACGAGCCCGCAGAAGTCCGAGTCAGCTTCGATCCACCGGAAGGGTCACGGTGAACGCGCTGCCGCGTCCCTCTTCGCTCCGAGCCGCGATGGAACCGCGATGCGCTTCGACGATCCACTGCGCGATCGAGAGACCCAGCCCCGACCCGCCCTGCTTGCGCGATCGCGCAGGGTCGACGCGGAAGAAGCGATCGAAGAGGTGGGGGATCGACGCTTCGGGAATGCCGACGCCATCATCCTCGACCCGGAGCTCGGCGACGCCGTTGATCGCGACCAGCGCGACGGAGACCTGGCCGCCGGATCGGTTGTAGCGAATGGCGTTGTCGATGAGGTTCGACGCCACCTCGCCGAGGAGGTGCGGATCCCCCGCCACCCGGACGGCGTCGAGCGACATCTCGACGGTGACGTTCGCATCGAGAGCCGCGGGGCGGGCCAGCTCGACCGCTTCGCGGACCACCTGCTCGAGCGCCACGGGAGTCGCCTCGAGCTGGACATCGCCCGCGTCGAGTCGAGCGAGCGAGAGGAGGCCCTCGACGACGCCGGTCATTCGATTCGCCGCACGCAGGCAGGACGACAGAGCGTCGCGGTATTCCCCGGCGTCGCGCTCGGTCGAGCCGGGAGAAGGTCGGAGCACGGACTCCGCCTGGGCGCGGATCACGGAGAGCGGGGTCCGGAGCTCGTGCGAGGCGTCGGCGGTGAAGCGCGTTTGGCGCACGAACGCCTGCTCGAGGCGGTCGAAGGCATCGTTGAGCGAGCGCGCGAGATCGTGGAGCTCCGAAGGCACCGTCGCGAGATCGATCCGACCGCTCAGGTCGCGCGCAGACAGATCGTGCGCGGTCTGCGAGATCCGGGCGATCGGCGCGAGCACTCGACCGGAGAGCCACCAGCTGCCGAGGAGCGCGAGGACGAGGATCGCGACACCGCCCAACACGATGACCGTCAAGAGCATCGAGGCTTCGTCGCGCACTTCGATGATCGATCGGGCGACGCGGACCAACGTTCCCGCGGGACCGGCTCGCCGAAGCTCATGGAAGTCGGCCCCCGATCGGAACCCGAGCGCGCGGCCCGCGGCGTCGTCGCCGACTGCCGGGACCATCCCGCCGGACGCGAGGATCGTCCCGTCCGGCAAGGTGACTTCGTAGCCCATGACTTCCGCGACGCCGCGCAGATAGTCATCCGAGAGATCGAGCTCCCAGCCATCCTCCTCTTCCCACTCGATCGCACCGGCGATCGCCGCACCGCGGTCCTCGAGCGACGCATCGATCTCCGAATAGAGCGCGTCGACCGTGCGGCCGTAGAGGAGCGCGCCGAACGAGACGATCACGCCGAGGAGGAGCACTCCCGTCCAGAGGAGTATCGATCGCCGGATCGACGCGACGGGGCGGGTCGGGGTGTCCGTCGTCGCGCGATCATCCATCGATCGTGTACCCCTCCCCGCGACGAGTCTGGATCACGTCGGACCCGAGCTTCCGTCGGAGCTTCGCGACGTACACCTCGAGCACGTTCGATCGGGTGTCCTCGGTCTCGTCGTAGATGTGCTCGAAGATCGACGTGCGCGAGACGACCGATCCGCGCCGCAGTGCGAGGAACTCGAGGAGCGCGTACTCCTTCGGCGTGAGAGCGATCGAGGCTCCGTCGCGCTCGACGCGACGTCGAACGGTGTCGACGCGGACATCACCGAGCTCGAGTATGGGCGCGGGTTCGTTCACCGAGCGGCGGATCAGAGCTCGCAGACGAGCGAGGAGCTCGGCGAGTTCGAAGGGCTTCGTCAGGTAGTCGTCGGCCCCGTTGTCGAAGAGCTCGACCTTGGTCGGCAGGTCGTCACGCGCCGTCAGCACGAGCACGGGGGTGGGCTTGCTCTTCCTCAGCCGGCGCAGCAGCGAGGCTCCGTCGAGCCCCGGGAGCATCAGGTCGAGCACGATCGCGTCGTAGTCCCAGGATCGGGCGAGGTGCCACCCGACGTCGCCATCCTCGGCGACGTCGCAAGCAAACCCCTCATCGCGAAGGGTGCGCACGAGCGCCTGGGCGAGATCGGGTTCATCCTCGACGATCAGGACGCGCACTCGGCCACTCTTTCCTCGGTGCCTCTCCGGCGGTTCGCTCTTGCGATTCTCGGCTCCCGCAGAAACGAGGGAGAGACAGCGGTGCGCCATCCCTCCCTCGCCCCGAGGTTCCCAGCCCAGGCCACAGTCTACCGACTAGTCGTCATCATCGTCCGCGCCGGTCTCGATCTCGAGCACCTGACCGTCCGCGGTGACCTCGACCTCGACCGGGGTTCCGTCGAGCGTTCCCTCGATCCCGTAGACCACCTTGCCGTTCTCGGTCTCGCGCTCGGCGCCGGTCATGACCATTCCGGGCACCGCGGCGGCCGCGGCGTCCTTGATGGCCTGCGGCACCTGGTCGAGCGCGACATCGACCTCATCATCCTCGTCCTCATCCTCATCATCGTCGTCCGCCATCATCATGGGCGAACCCGATCCGCTGCTCATGCCCTCCTCGCGCGGCGAGGAGTGGGAGGCCTGATGGCATCCGGCGAGCGGGAGCAGAAGCGCGAGCAGGATTCCCAACCCGAGCATCGATCGCATGGTGACCGTCCTTCCGTGATTCCCTGCATGACGGAGTACCAGGACCGGCACCGAAGCCGGCCCCTGCATCCGACGGGCGGGAGAATAGCCGCCTCTGGCTGAAGGGAAGCTGAACGATCGTCCGCGTTTCGAAAGGGAACGGCCCGCTGGGGGTCCAGCGGGCCGGTCCTCGGTTCACAGCGTAGCCGGTTCACGGCGCAGCCGGTTCACAGCGTAGCCGGTTCACAGCGTAGCCGGTTCACGCGCAGCCGGTTCAAGCCGCAGCCCGACGACACCATCGTTCGGGTCCCGCGAACGGATCAGATGTCGAACCGGTCGAGGTTCATCACCTTGTTCCACGCGGCGACGAAGTCGTGGACGAACTTCTCCTTCGCATCGTCGCACCCGTAGACTTCCGAGATCGCGCGAAGCTGCGAGTTCGAGCCGAACACGAGATCGACGGCGGTTCCGGTCCACTTGACGTTGCCAGTCTCACGATCGACGCCTTGGTAGACGTGCTGGCCATCCGCTTTCTTCCACTCCGTCCCCATGTCGAGCAGGTTGACGAAGTAGTCGTTGGTCAGGGCGCCCGGACGCTTCGTGAAGACGCCGTGCTGCGTGCCGCCGTGGTTGGCGCCGAGAACTCGCATCCCGCCGATGAGCACCGTCATCTCGGGAGCGCTCAACGTCAACAGTTGCGCTCGGTCGACGAGCAGCTCGGGTGACGGCCGATCGACCTTGTCTCCGAGGTAGTTTCGGAAACCATCCGCCTTGGGTTCGAGCACCGCGAACGACTCGACGTCGGTCATCGCCTGGGTCGCATCGGTGCGACCCGGGGTGAACGGGACCTGGACGTCGAAGCCCGCCTTCTTCGCCGCCTGCTCGACCGCGACGCAACCGCCGAGAACGATCACATCCGCGAGCGACACGTGCTTCCCGCCGGACTTGTTGAAGTCCTGCTGGATGCTCTCGAGCTTGGAGAGGACCTTGGCGAGCTCGGCGGGCTGATTGACGGCCCAATCCTTCTGGGGCGCGAGGCGGATCCGAGCTCCGTTCGCACCACCGCGCATGTCGGTGCCGCGGAACGAAGCCGCCGACGCCCAAGCGGTCGAGACGAGCTGCGACACGGTGAGCCCGGAGTCGAGGATCCGACGCTCGAGATCGGCGATCTCGCGGTCGCCGATCAACGGCTGATCGGCCACCGGCACCGGGTCCTGCCAGAGCTGCGGCTCCGGAACGAGCGAGCCGAGACATCGCGCGTAGGGGCCCATGTCGCGATGGGTGAGCTTGTACCAGGCCTTCGCGAAGGCGGCATCGAACTCATCCGGGTGCTCGTAGAAGCGCTTCGAGATGGGCCCGTAGATCGGGTCCACTTTCAGCGCGAGGTCCGTGGTCAGCATGGTCGGCGCATGGGACTTCGAAGGGTCGTGCGCATCCGGCACGGTTCCCTGAGCCATCTCGTCCTTCGGCTTCCACTGGTGCGCGCCGGCCGGGCTCTTCGACAGCTCCCAATCGAGCTCGAAGAGATTGGCGAAGAAGTTGTGCGACCACTCCACCGGCGTCTGCGTCCACGCGCCTTCGAGGCCGCTGGTGATCGTCGACCCGGCATTGCCGGTCCCGAACTTGTTCTTCCAGCCCAGACCCTGTTCTTCGAGGCTCGCGCCTTCCGGCTCCGCGCCCACGTACTCGAGCGGGTTCGCGGCCCCGTGGGTCTTGCCGACGGTGTGCCCCCCAGCGATCAGCGCGACGGTCTCCTCATCGTTCATCGCCATGCGCGAAAAGGTGATCCGGATGTCCTTCGCCGCCGCGAGCGGATCGGGATTGCCGTTGGGCCCCTCCGGGTTGACGTAGATCAGGCCCATCTGCGAGGCCGCGAGTGGATTCTGCAGCTCGCGTTCGTCCGAGAAGCGCTTGTCCCCGAGCCACTCGCTCTCCGGTCCCCAGTTGACGTCCATCTCCGGCTCGTAGATGTCCTCGCGACCGCCCGCGAAGCCGAAGGTCTCGAAGCCCATCGACTCGAGCGCCACGGTCCCGCTGAGGACGATCAGGTCCGCCCACGAGAGCTTGCGACCGTACTTCTGCTTGATCGGCCAGAGGAGTCGTCGCGCCTTGTCGAGGTTGGCGTTGTCCGGCCAGCTGTTGAGCGGCGCGAATCGGATGGTCCCGGAGCCGGCGCCTCCACGGCCGTCGGAGATCCGGTAGGTCCCGGCACTGTGCCACGCGAGACGGATGAACAGCGGACCGTAATGGCCATAGTCGGCGGGCCACCAGTCCTGGGAATCGGTCATCAACGCCACGAGGTCCTTCTTCACGGCCTCGAGGTCGAGCGTCTTGAACTCTTCGGCATAGTCGAACTCCTCACCCATCGGATCGCCCTTGGGTGACTGCTGGTGGAGGATCGCGAGGTTCAGTTGATCCGGCCACCAATCCCCGTTCGACATAGCCCCTGCCGCAGTATGGCGATGAGCAGCGCTCATCATCGGGCACTCGCCACCGGACATCATGTTCTCCCCTTCGACAACCTTGGCCTCCGAATCCTTGAAGTGGGCATTGCCCGCACAACCAGGGATCGTAACCGAGCCGCACAGGGTCAAGGCCACGATCCAGAGCGAACTCGAACCGAGGAGGCTTCGTCCCCATCGAGCCGCTCGGCTCGTCACAGCAGTCGGTGTGTTTGCGTGATCCGACATCTCAATCTCCCAATGAACAGAGAAGTTTGGATTGGTGAGGTGGTTTCGGGGTCGCGCACCGGCCGGGGCGCGAGTTCCCGAAGGAACGCGGCGGAGCTTGGACCGCCTTCGGTCTCGCCGCGTGTCCGAACGTTCGAATGCACGAGTCACGGCAGTGGATGCGCTCTGGTAGCTCCTTCGATGAGCTGCACAGAGCCAGAGTCGTCGAGGACCGGCGTTCGCCCCGGACTTCTGTGTCAGTGCACTATGAGCTCGCTCCCACTGGCGTTCGAGTGAGGCACTCGGGACAGGTGCCCCAGTAGATCACCTCGGCCTCGTCGATCTGGAACCCCGAGTCCGCGGCGGCCGTGAGACAGGGCGCCTCTCCGATCGCGCAGTCGACATCCAAGGTCACGCCGCAGCGGCGGCAGATCAGGTGGTGATGGTTGTCGACGCGGGGGTCGTAGAGGACCGCCGACCCCGCAGGCTGAACGCTTCGGATCAGGCCCTTCTCGGTCAGGACGCGCAGGGCGTCATAGACCGCCTGCCGCGAGATGGCCCCGATCTCTGCCCGGACCTCTTCCGCGATCATGTCCGCAGTGGCGTGCGGTCGCGCGAACACCGCCCGCAGCACGGCGAGGCGCTGCGCGGTGATCTGGATCCCATGACGACGAAGGAGGTTGGCTGGATCGGTTTCCATGGCGGTGGGATAAATCAGATTCTGGACTTTGTCAAGAGTCAGATCGAGAACAACGGGGAGGTGCGTATCGCGGCGAACGTCCCCGCTCGGAATCTTCAGCGGCCCGATCTCGGCTCCTCGCCGACACTTGTCTCGGCCGCCCGACGGTAGGACTCGTCGAACCGAGCCGCGACCTCGCCCGGTTCGTCGGTGAACAGCTCCATCACCTGGACTCGCCAGCGGTGGAGCCGTCCTCCGGGAAGGGCGCCCCGAAGCTCGAGCGTCGACCGATCCCCCGAGAGCACCCGGTCCGGGTCCTGCCCTCGCGCGTGGAGGCGTTGGACGAGGCCATCCAGGATCAGCCGCCAACGCTCCTCGATGACGCGGTCGAAGACCGCGGCGATGTCGGGCTGTCGACCGTCCGAGTCTCGGAAGCCGTACTCTCGGGCGAGGCTCGCAGTCGAGTGGGTTCGACCAGCCTTGTCCTTCACGCACGCATCGGCAGCGAGCGCGGCCACCGCACGACCGATGTAGTCGGGCGTCTCCGAGTCGGCGAAGTAGGGATCTCGATCGATCGCATCTCGCCAGTTGCTCTCGGAGACGCCGAAATGTTCGAGCACCGCTTCGGACCGGAGGAACCCGGGTGTCAAGGCGAGCGCGGTGACTCCGGTGTCGCGCAACTCCTCCGACATGGCGAACGCGAGACGAATGATCGTGGTCTTGACCATGTCGTAGAAGACGTTGCCGCGGTACATGCGGTTGAACGCTTCGTCACCATCGGTGACCTCCACGATGAGCCCGCGATTCTCGCGGAGCATCAGAGGCGCGCCATGCCGGCTGGTGAGGACGTGGGTATGGATGGCTCGCTCCAAGAGTCGAAACCCCTGGTCACAGTCCAGCTCCCAGAACGACTTCCCCCACTCCGTCGATGCATCGCCACCCCAGATGTCGTTGACCAGGATGTCGAGCCTCCCGGACTCGCGATCGATGCGCTCGAACAGCGCGGACACCTCCGCCTCGACCGTGTGATCGACGCGAACCGCGATGCCCCGGCCACCGAGCTCGGTGACCATCTCCGCGG
>JAGQRC010000184.1 GCA_020425835.1 Planctomycetota bacterium
GTCTGAGTCGCTTCCGCACAGAGCGCAGAAACACAGAGCGCAGAAACACAGAGCGCAGAAACACAGAGCGAGCGTGAGGTCCGGCTGCGGTCCTCACGCTCGCTCTCTTCGTTTCAGGAATCTCGTCGCGCGTGCCGATCGCACTCGCCGAGCGCCCCGACCTCGCGCTCGATCGTCGGCCAACCCCACCGGCGCTCCGACCAGTGAACGCCGATCACGTCGATCCGGATGCCGCTCGTCGGTCGACCGTACTCGGCGTCGATCCACTGCGCGGCGCGCACGAGTCGCGCCCGCTGGTCCGCGTGGATGTTGATCTCGCCCGGTCCGTGACGCGACTTCACCTCGACCACCACGAGATCGGAGCCGTCGACGACGACCAGATCGACTTCGGCGAACGGCGTGGGGAAGCGGCGCGCGAGGAGGTGCGCGCCCTGCGCGCGGAGCCACCAACCCGCGAGCCACTCGGCGCGCCGACCCTGGACCGGGCGCGGGTCCGTCGGGCAATCGACCGATGACCGTCGAAGCCATCGCGAGTGTTCGACGAGGAAGCGAGTCAGACGCCGGGTGATCCGTCGGAGCGATCGACGAACACACTTCATGGGTCCCTCCGAGCTCGATCAGCTCTGGGGGGGCGCGGCGACGCCGGGGCAGGTGGCACCCAACTTCGCAGGGAACGGTCGGGCGCGCAACCCGCGGACCGAGGTCGTCTCAGCTCCGCGTGAAGACACCCTTCATCACATGACTCGCGATCTGTGGGTTCTCGCGGAGCCGGCGGATCGAGTAGGGGAACCAGTCGACGCCGAACGGGACGTAGACCCGCAACGGGTGTCCCGCTTCGACGAGCTGCGTGCGCAACCGCTCGGTCACCCCGAGGAGCATCTGGAACTCGTAGCGCTCCTTCGGAGTGCGGAGCTCCTCGACCTGTCGGATCGCGTCCTGGACGAGCACCTCGTCGTGCGTGGCGATACCCACTTTCGTCGCGCCCTCGCGCAGGAGGATCTGCAGGAGCGACTTGTACGAGTCGCGCACCTCCTCCCGCTCCTGGAACGCGACCGACTCCGGCTCCCGGTAGATCCCCTTGCAGAGTCGCAGGTGGGTGGGGCCCTCTTCGAGGAGCGCGCGGATGTCGGACTCCGTCCGGCGGAGGTAGGCCTGAACCACGGTGCCGACGTTGGTGAACTCGGTGCGCAGGCGTCGATAGATGTCGAGGGTCACGGTGGTGACGCTCGAGTCCTCCATGTCGATGCGGATGAAGTTTCCGCGCTCGGCTGCGTGACTCCACCAGCTCCCGGGCGATCCGTTCTGCGAGGTCGGTCCCCAGACGTAGGCCCATCTGCGACAGCTTCACCGAGATGTTGCAGTCGAGGCCGCGCTCGGCGATCGCCTCGAGCGCGCGAAGATAGGTGTCGCGGCTCCTCTCCGCCTGGGCGACCTCGGTCGAGTCCTCGCCGAGCACGTCGAGCGTCGCGCTCATGCCGTCTCGGTTCAGGTTCGCGACGAGATCGAGCGCGGCCTCGAGGGTCTCGCCGGCGATGTAGCGTTTGGACACTCGCCACACCAACGACCGGGGGACGTACGGCAGCAGGGCGACGACGAGTCGGTTGATCATTCTTGGCTTTCCCGGAGAAGGGCCGGACCCTGCTCGAACCGCGGCCACGGAGGCGGAAGGCGTTGGCTGGCGAAGGAAGACCGGCGGATTCGACCTCGTGGGGTCGCCGAGATCGAATTCGTTCGCACGGCGTAGCCAGCGAACGTCTCCCACCTTCGGAGCCGCGAGCTCACGATCCGGCCTGGCAGCCCGTCGAAGTGCTCATTCCGGCCGAGGGCCCGAGCATCCGGCGGCCAGCACTCCCGCCGAAACTCGACGTCTCCACCAATACGCCTGCGTTTCGTCGGATCCGTCGCTTCGGCGCCAGCCGGACCGGTGCGCTGCGGCCTCGAAATCGACTCTCGGCTCGAAAGCAGTGGCTCAACGGACTGCCGACAATCTACTCGCGAGCCGGACGGGCTACCACAGATCTGACCCGCGCGAATCGCCGGATCGAGACGGAGTTCTCGACGCCGGCGCCTGGCGTGGGTCCAATGTCCACAGGTCACCCTCGAGACCTGGGACCGGAGCAGCCTTGATCGAACCGATGCCCGAAGCGGAGCCCACGCTCGCCGCGTCCTCCGACGTCGCGCCGACCGCGGAGTCGACCCAGCGCGCGTGGGTGGACACGCCGTCGCCGCGCCCGCCGCTGCCGTTCACGCTCCGACTGTTGGTCGTCTATCTCCTCGTCGAGGCGGTCATCCTGCTGGGCGGGCTCGGGTACCGCTACTTCGGGACGACCCACTTCCGGCTGGGGCGCGACGATCTCTGGACCATCCTGATCGGCGCGTTCTATCTCCTCCTCATCCCGCAGGTCCTCGTGCGAAGCATCGCCGCGCGGATCTCGCTGACCGTCGTCTTCGCCGTGCAGATCGGTGTCTTCCTGTTCAGCTACGTGCTCCAGTCGCCCGAGGGGTGGTGGCAAGACACCGAGCTCGGACGCTTCCAGGCGATCGGTCGCGTGGTCTTCTTCTCGGTGTACATCGCGCTCCTCAATCGGCCGCCGATCTCCTCGGTGCTCCGCGACTGAACAGAGACGAGAGGCTCCGATGAACCTACCGACCCCGAACCGCCGGCGCGCCCGTCTCGCCCGAGCGCTGATCGTCGCCGTGGGGATCGGGCTCGGGGGATCGTCGTTCGTCGAATCGGCCGATCCGGAGGCGCCGCCGGTCGATCCACGACGCCAGGTTCGCGAGGCGGTCGCCCAAGCGTCGGAGGCGAAGAGCCTCCATTCGACTTGGTATTTCTGGATCGGCACCGCCGATAGTCGCGATCACGAGATCGATGCCACGCGCTTCTACCAGGAGTACGAGATCGACCACTACGGCCGATGGATGGCGATCCCCGCGTTGGAGCTGTTCCGCTTCGACCATCGCGGCGTGATCCGAGGACCGAAGGGTTGGCAGATCGACTCGGGGCACGTGATCGGTCGCTGGATCTCATCGCTCGTGCAACATCCGGTCGTGGCGATCGCGGAAGCGTTCAAGGCGGGCAAGCCGGAGGCGATCACGACCGCGGACGGCCCGCGCCTGCGCGTGGCCTTGCCGGAGAAGCTCGCGGCGCGCCACTGGGAGCGCGTGGTGCAAGCGCGCTGTCTGGCGCATCCCGGAGAGGATCTCTCGCCGATCCTCGGTCGGGTCGACGCGACGAAGCTCGAGGGCAGCGCGGAGCTCCGGATCGACGACGGTCTGCCGGTCGAGCTGTGGATCACCGTCGCGGTGCGCCTCGCGCCCAAGGCGTCGGCCCTCCGACAGCCTCCCAAGGAGCGCGGGGATGATCGCGTGGACTATCGCGACCAGGAGCACCTCGTCGTGCGCCACCGCTACGTGCTGTCGCGTTTCGATCAGGTCGGACCGATCGAAGTGCCCGCAGAAGCACGGAAGATGCTCGAGCGCTGAGACTCAGGGGCGATCCCGGTCGGTCGACAGCCCTCGGACCACGATCGGGTCGACCAGCTCCTCGTAGTCCGAGGTCGAGAGCTGGATCACCATCTCGTGGCTCCCCGCATTGAACGTGATCCGGTCGTTCTCGCAGAGCGATGGAGCGATGAAGACCGGCATCCCGTACAGGTTCCCGAACGGTGGGATCGCTCCGGGGTCACAGTCCGGGAACCAATGTCGGATGCGCCACTCCTTCGCCAGCTTGATGGCCGAGGCGCCGAGGTAGGCACGGAGGACATCCAGGTCGACGTGCTCGGGCGCCGGGATCACCGCCATGACGGCATCGCGATGATCGACGAGCGCGATGACGGCCTTGGCGAACTCGTGGCCCGGGACGTGAGTGTGCTCCGACGTCTCCAGGGCGGTGAAGTCGGTGACGTGGGGGATGGTCTCGTAGCAGACGTAGTGTCGATCGAGCGTCTGCTTGATCCGATCGGCAACCACGGACATCGCGTGGCTCCTCTCCGAAGCGGGTCTCTGCCTCGGCGCTCGGATCGCAGTGGCCCTTTGCTGGGCGAACGGCGGGGAGCGCCGCGCTGTTACTCCTGTTCGTCGCGTCTGCCCCCGTCTGCGACTCGCTCCGCGAACTCCATGATAGCCGCCGATGCGCGGCGGCCAATCGTCGGTCCCGTTGGACTTCGCAAGCCCCGCCGCCTGCGCCCCGCCCGGCTGGGCTGGCGCTGGGAAGCGGCGCGGCGGCGGAAGCCTCGACATCCCGAACCCGTCCGGCCTTACCCCGCGCGTCACGACTTCGACGGCGACGGTGTGGTGGACTTGAGCGACGTGATCGCCGAACTCCAGTACCTGTTTCTGCAAGGACCACCGCCGGCCTGACCCTGGCCCGAGTGTCGAGTGGTGGCGGACGATCCGTTGCCGTGCGCGCTCGAGGGTTGTCCGTGATCCGATTCGTTCGAGGTCGGGACCGAACGCCGACCGCTTAGACTCCGTCACGCCCGCCGCCGTCCAAGCCCTTTCGCGATAGACCGAAAGGCGTCGACGACCTCGGTGAGATTGACGAAGGTCCAGACGTCGGTGTCTCGTGCCTCCCGCAGAAGCTTGGTCAGCAGACGCAGGCGTTCAGGAGGTCCGGTCCACGCAGTCGGGACTCGAACTCATCGATCGACAGGTCTTCATCCCACAAGAAGTAGGGCCCGTGATCGCGTTCGCGAAAGTCGGTGGTCGTCGGCTTCATGGAGAGAGATGTACGCCACCTCGGTGCAGTTCAGCGGAAGTGCACTCCGCCGACTCGACTCCGCCGTCATCCATGGTAGGGTCCTGGGGTGAATGAACTCCAAGAGGAATGGGAGCCCGAATGAGAGCCGCCATCGCCATCGTCTTCGCTCTGCTCATCGCTTTCGCCGTGGCACCGACGGCTCGGGGCGATCAGATCGTCCAGTCGGGTTCGCTGTCCGGCTTCGGTGCCCCCGCCGTGCAGGACCTGATTCTCGATCAGTTCGACGACCAGGGCGGCACCCTCGCGCTCAACTTCGTCCAGCTCGATTTCCTGACCAGCACCAGCGGCGGGTTCACTACCGACGGCAGCGGGATCGCCGTAGACATTCTCTCTCGTCTGACCGCGGACTACTCACTGGGCTCCGATCTCCTCGCGGAGACGGAGGCGCTGATCCAGATGACGGTGCCCAACCCGGCCGGGACGCCCCCGTTCGCCGCCAGCGTGTTCGACACCGACACCGCGCAAGCTCAGGTCACGGGTGCGCAGTTGGCGCCGTGGGTCGGCGCGGGTGACGTGACGCTCTCGGTCTTCACCGAGTTCGTGGTCTCGGAGACTCCGGCCGGCGTCATCGGTTTCGGTGCGGGCGGGACCGTCCAGTACACCGTGACCTACGACTACGACTTGGCTCCCGATGATCTCCTGAGCCGGGGCGACTCGAACGGCGACGGCCTCTTCGACATCGCCGACGCGATCTTCTCTCTCGCGACGCTGTTCATCATGGGCTCTCCCGACCCCGGCTGCCTGGACGCGGCGGATGCGAACGACGACGGCGTCTTCGACATCTCGGACGCGATCTACACGCTGTCGGCGTTGTTCACGGCGGGCCCGCCTCCGCCCGCGCCCCACCCGGAGTGCGGGATCGACGAGACCGGCGACCTCCTCGGCTGCGCCGAACCGGGGATCTGCCCCTGAGTCCGGGCCGTCGATCCAGCCTCGCCGCGCGAAGTGATCGGCGTGGCCCCCGGGAGCGGGGCCACGCGGACGTCGGGCCATCGTTCGCGTCCGCCGCGTCTTCGCAGGGCAGAGATATCGCGCCGGCGAAGAGATACTCGAGCGTCGCGACCGGATCGGCGATGTCGACCCCCGAATCGAGATGGGTGTCTCCGCGCCGGAAGGGCTCCTCCACTTGTCCGGCCTACGCCGGTCCGGCCAACGAGCCGACCAGCAGTGCGATCGCGGCCCCTCGCCACAGGTTCGCATGGCTCGGAGTGGTACCGGAGTTGGAGATGGACTTCGTCGAAGCGGACATGGGGTCTCCCGTCGCTGAGGATTGAGGGTGAGCCTCCAAGACCCGGAGTGACGACTCCGCGCCGGACTCACCCGCACACACGACAACGCCTCCACGCCCTCCTCAGGGTTGCCTGGTGTCGTGACAGGGTTTGGATCCACAAGCGAGAAGTTGGCTCGCGAGCCGGGTTCCTCCGGTACGCCGAGAGGTTTCCGGTCTGGAATCCAACGGCCCTTCGATGCGAGTGGAGTCGTGGCGATACCCGACCGCGTCCGGACAACCGGCTCGAAGGGGGACGCATGGGGGAGCACGGGGATCCCCGTGCGTCGGACAAGCGGCGTCTGGCGAGCGATTCGTCGCTTCGGTGACGTTCGGGACTCGGGTTGCAGAAGGCCACGACGAGAGGAGGTCGCCGTGGCCCATCCGCTGCAAGCGATCAGCGACTACATGAGCCGACGGACCTGGACGCGCTTCCTCGAGCCGCTTCTCGCCGAATCGCCGGCTCAGGCGCGTCGGGATGCGTTCGACGAATTGCAGGCGCGAGGGATCCCTGTCTCGGAGCTGGAGCTGGATGCTCTACTCACGGAATCCGATTGCCCGGTCTGCGCGATCGACAGACTCGTCGCTCCGGCCGATCCGACGATCACGGCGGACCGCATGAAGGCGGTGTCGAGGTTCTGGAACCACACGCCGCGACCGGAGCTCGGTGGTCTCACGCCGACCGAGCACTTGCGTCGGCGCCTCGCCGAGCGACCGGAAGAGGAGGCCTGGCTCGTCTCCCGTGGCGGAGACGACCAGATTGCCGTGGTCCATGACGCGAGCTTCTTCCAGGGATTGCCCCCGCCGAGTGAGTTCGGATTGCCCGACGATGTGTTCGACGCTCCGCCGACCTTGCCACCCGACGACGGTGTCCCTGCAGGCGCAGTCGATCGACGACGAGGCCGGAAGCGCCATCGCAACGCTCCCTGCCCGTGTGGAAGCGGCCGGAAGTACAAGCACTGTTGCCGCGGACCACGCTGAGAGGCGGGGCTGCGGCG